>JBFJZP010000779.1:0-1801 GCA_041622095.1 Burkholderiaceae bacterium
GCCGCCTGCATGTCGGAAGATGCCTACGCTCTGCGCCGATGCCGCCCTGTCGCGATCGTCATCGCGGCCGCGGCGAGGATGGTGATCATGGGTCTTGCTGCGCTGCCGGCACATCTGCACCAGCGCGACTGAAGAACGCGTGCGTGGCGCGCTGTCGCTTGGCGAGCGGACATGGCAAGGTCTGCGCTGTAGAGCAGCGTACCGGCGTTGCGACGCACTCGACTACCCGTTCACGCATCTGCTCGACGCCAGGCTCGGACGATGCGTCCGAGCCAAAGCCGCTTCCCGATGTCATCTGGACCGGCCGATCCATGACGGCGCTGAAGAGGTCCTCCCAGTCGCCCCCGGCAATGCCCGAACCAGACTCATTCGAGAGCATGTGCAGCGGCCCGGACACCTGGAGTGCCACAGCGCCATCCATCGCTTGAACAGCCTGCCGCCGCTCGCGCTCGCGTGTTCCCGGCGTGCCGGACCAGGAAGGGTCAAGACTGGCCGGTGGCTCGCGCCCAGCCATTCGAATGGGCGTCGATCGTCCTTCGCAAGCTGCCGTCAATCAGCCAGCTGCCCAAAAATCGAATGATTTTTTCGAACGGGCTGTCTGTACAGCTGGCGCACACAGTACACGCGTCAGATGCGGCCCATCAGCAGCAACACGACCAGGATGACCAGCACCAGGCCGATGCCACCGGTCGGTCCGTAGCCCCAGCTCTTGCTATGTGACCAGGACGGCAAGGCGCCGACGAGCATCAATATCAGTACGATCAGCAATATGGTTCCGATGCTCATGATGAATCCTTGAAAGTGAATACGGGTTGTGGTTGTTGTCGAATCGCCGAATACCGTTCGCAGGGCGTGCGGGCTGGCCCGGTCCCGACGGCAGTTTGCGGTGTATGCCGGTCAGCCGGAGGTTTCCTTGCGATACCGCAGGTGGCTGGTCGATTCCACCGAAAAATACTTGAGCATGTGGTGACAGCGCAGCAGTCACACCTTCACGGCGCACGCCCGACAGACCGGCCAGCAGTTCCTGCGTCATCATCAACGCGCCCGAAGGCAATCGGTCGAGTGCCAACAGCCGAAAGCCCAGGCCCGCGCTTTGCACCACCGCCTGGTGCGGCATGGTATTGCCGCCCATGAACAGCGATACACCCACGATTCCCTCATGACCGATGACGGCCAGCTCCGAACTCGCGCCGTCTTCGGTCATGTACAACAGCGACACAATCGCCGTCGTCGGGAAATACACATAACCCGGCACAAGACCGGATTCCGACGACACCTGCACGTGCGCCATATGCACCGGTTCCAGGTAGATCGACCAGCGGCCCCACTCGGACGCGGGAACCGCACGCAGCAAGGCGTTGGTTCGTGGATCGGCGTCGGCGGGGGCAACGGGGCGCATGGGATTCTCGTGACGGGTTGAAGTCGCCATCTTGCGCTTGCATGCACTCCTTCGCCATCGGCCGCAAGCGCCTTCTCGTGTCGTCCGGCTCCTACACGCCGGGGGTCGTCTGGCAGCCCGCGCGGTTGCGCATCGGCTCAAACTGCCGATACCGGGATCAGCAGATGGTCATATTCGTCATTCACCACCACATGACGCTCGCAGCGGCGCTTCTCCGGCACCTTGCGGTCGAGTATGGTGATCAGGCCGCGGCTGTAGCGGATCCATCCGCCCTCCTGCAACCCCAGCGCGCCTTTGGTCACCCCTCGCGGCGCAGGCCCAGCATCATGGCGATCAGTTCCTGGGTCATGACCTGTTCATTGCCGCGCAATCGGTCCGGGCTCAACAGCAACCAGCGGCACA
>JBFJZP010000780.1:0-1794 GCA_041622095.1 Burkholderiaceae bacterium
CGTGCCGCCCATGACGACCAGCGCATCGGTCTCGCCGGTGTTGTCCATCGCCTCCTTCAGGCGCTCCGGGTATTTGCGGCTGTCCTTGAACTTCAGCGGGTCGACCGGAATCACCTCCTGGCCGATTTCGAACCTTCCCTCGTTGTCAAGGAACATGTTCAGCCGCGCGCGCGCACCGATGCGATGGTGGCGGCTGCAGGTCGGGCAGACGTTCTGGTTCTGTTCCAGGTCGGTCTTGTACAGCACCGTCTCGCAACTCGGGCATTTGACCCACAGGCCTTCCGGCACGCTGCGCCGGTCGGCCGGGTCGGTATGCTGGATCTTGGGGGGAAGCAGTTTTTCTAGCCAGCTCATGGGTTCACTCCTGTGTCCGGGTGGAAGAGGATGCTTGTTCTGATTGCGCGTCGAGTGCACTGCGGATCTCCTGCAGGAAACGCGTCGCCGCAGGCACGACTTCGTCGCGCGGCAGTGCATCGATCAGCTGGATGATGCGGCTGCCGATGACGACGGCGTCTGCGCTGCGGGCCACGGCGCAGGCCGATTGTGCATCGCGAATGCCGAATCCGACGCCCAGTGGCAGTTTCACATGTTCGCGGATTCGCGGCAACATCGCCTCGACCGCCGCGACATCCAGGTTGCCGGCACCGGTCACGCCCTTGAGCGAAACATAGTACACATAACCACTGGCCACGGCCGCGACCTGGGCCATGCGACGCGCGGTGCTGGTCGGTGCCAGCAGGAAGATCAGGTCCATGCCATTGCGCCGGAGCTCGGCGGCAAAGGCTTCGCACTCTTCCGGCGGGTAGTCGACGATCAGCAGGCCGTCGACACCGGCGCCGGCAGCGTCGCGCACGAAGGCACTGCTTTCGGCCGCATCGGCCGTGCCATGGCGCTGGTCGTAGCGTTCGACCGGATTCGCATAACCCATCAGCACCACCGGCGTGCGGTCGTCCTGCTGACGGAACACGCGAACCATGTCCAGCACCTGGCGCAGGCCGATGCCCGCTGCCAGCGCCCTGTCACCCGCCTTCTGGATCACCGCGCCGTCGGCGCTGGGGTCGGAGAATGGCACGCCGAGTTCGATCACGTCGGCGCCGGCCGCCACCATGCCGTGCATCAGCTCGGGTGTGATGTCGGGATAGGGAAAACCGGCGGTGACATACGGTATCAGCGCCTTGCGCCGGCTTGCCTGCAGCTTGACAAAGGTGTTGGCGATGCGATTGGTCGGGCGGTTCATGCGCGAGCTCCGGTGCTTGGCATGGCGACGCCGACGGCGCCGCCGCCCTTGACCGACTGCCCCTTGCAGCTCGGCCGGCAGTAGAACTCCGCATTGCTGAGGTCGGCCACGGTGCCGATGTCCTTGTCGCCGCGCCCGGACAGGTTGACCAGGATCGACTGGTCCGGCCGCATGGTCTTGGCCAGTTTCATTGCATGGGCCACCGCATGGCTGGATTCGAGCGCCGGGATGATGCCCTCGGTGCGGCACAGGTAGTGGAACGCCTGCAGCGCTTCTGCGTCGGTGATGCCGACATATTCCGCGCGTCCGATATCCTTGAGCCAGGCGTGTTCCGGGCCGACGCCGGGATAGTCCAGGCCGGCACTGATGCTGTGCGTCTCGGTCACCTGGCCGTCGTCGTCCTGCAGGATGTAGGTGCGGTTGCCGTGCAGCACGCCGGGCGTGCCCGCCGACAGCGAGGCCGAGTGGCGGCCGCTGGCCAGGCCCTGCCCGGCGGCCTCGACACCGATCAGGCGCGTGCCCTCGTGCTCGATGTAGGGATAGAAGATCCCCATCGC
>JBFJZP010000781.1:0-1794 GCA_041622095.1 Burkholderiaceae bacterium
GCGGCGGTCCCGGCCGCCGCCAGCCGATGGTCAATGTGTCGTAATCCCTGCCCCCGGTTCCGCTTCCCGGCGGGTGGTCTGCATGTCTGGCGCGCGCGGGCTCAATTCGCTGCGCACCACCAACCAGAGCCCGGCGAGCACCGCGGTCAGCCCCAATACACCGGCTGCTCCGGGCTGCTCGCCGACGACCACGATCGCCAGCACGAATGCCGTCACGGGTTCGGCAAGCGCCAGCACCACGCCGGTGGCGGCCGAGATGTGCCGCAGCGCATGGCTGAACAGCAGGTAGGCAACGCCGGTGCTCACGACGCCCAGCCACAAGACGATGGCGGCGTCGCCGGTTTGCAGTTGCGGCGCCCCGGACAGGGCCAGCGCGCCGGGAACGGCGAGCAGCGCGGCGATCGTGAACACGGTCGTCGTCACGGCCGCAGGTGAAGCGCCTGTGACCATGCGTTGGTTGACGAGCGCGTAGGTGGCATACGACAGACCTGCCAGCAGGCACAGGAGCACGCCGCTCAGCGAGACGTTTGCCGCCGCCCCTTGTCCCGTCGCCATCGCAACCACCCCGGCCACGGCAACGCCGGTGCCCAGCCACCAGGCGCGCGTCGGCAGGGTTCGGCTGATCGCAGCCTGCAGCAAGCCGGCCCACAGCGGGCCACTGCCCAAGGCCAGCGCTGTGCCGATGGCGACGCCGCAGGCCCGCACGCCGGCGAAAAACGCCAGGTTGTAGATGCACATGCAGACGGCGGCCAGGCCGACACCGTGCCAGGGCAGGCTGCGCAGTGCGGCGCTGGTCAGGGCCGGACGGTCGCTCAAGCGCAGCATGGGCCAGAAGAACAGGGCCGCCACGGCCAGCCGCAATGCCCCGACCCAGTAGGACGAGAGTTGCGGCGGCGCGAAGCTCTGTGCCGTGCCGGTGGTTCCCCAGAGCAGGGCCGCAGCCACCACCATGGCCATGCCGCGTATCGTTCGAGTGTTCATGCCGACATCGTCGCCGAGTGGCGGCAGGCGAATGTCGAGCGACTCTTGTCCTTCAGGCGCGCCGCAAGTCCCTCGCGCCGACGGCGCGCTCTCGGCGCAGCGCGTACAAGAGCGCACTGGCACTGGCATAGCCCACTTGTAGCGCCACGGTGTCGCCAGACCAACCGGCGCGCAGCAGGCGTTCGGCCTCGTTCAGGCGAAGCGCGCGCAGCCAGGCCTGCGGCGTCTGCCCGGTCAGCAGACGCCAGCGGGCATGGAACTGGGGCACCGACAGCGCAAACTGCGCCGCCATGCGTGCTGCGGGCCAGTCTTCGTGCAGCGACGCAGTCACTGCGCGTTCGAGCAAGGCCGTGTCGAGCCGGCGGCGAGGCCCGGCACGGCTCGCCGAACGGGCCAGGTCCAGCCATTGGTCTATCGAGATGCCCTGTGGCCGACCGGCAGCGAGTGCCAGGGGTCGCACGCGGTCGAACTCCTTCGCCGCAGGCGCGTCGACCACCCACACGTCGGCCCCGTGCCGCGATGCCGAGCCGTGTTGTGCGCCTGCCGGGACGATCAGCCCGGTCGAGGCGTCGACGCGCATCAGATGCCCACCCACCTCGACATCCAGGCAACCATCGACACCGAACAGCAACTGGGCATGTGCATGTGCGTGCACGCCATGGTCGCCGCTGTAGTGACGCAGTTCGGCAGCGGCATGCAGCAGGGGGCCGATCGATGCAGGTGCGATGTGCATCCCGCGAACTTTACAGTCGGTCAAGGACATCGGCTACTGGCAGGGACAAGTACCACCCGGAGCGAGGATGGACACGCCGC
>JBFJZP010000782.1:0-1788 GCA_041622095.1 Burkholderiaceae bacterium
CTGCCGCGCGCACCTGCCCGGCCTGTGTCAAGGCGCGATTCCTTTGATGTCAGGGTCATCGCATTGACGCTCGAGGGCGGACAAGCCTAGACTTTTCGCCCGCTATCGCGGAATCCGGGCAGATCATCCGCCCACAGGGAGACGAGCATGACATTGCATCAGACGCTCACTGCGCTGACCACGGCAGCGCTTTCCACCTTCGCCACCGTCAGCGCCCACGAAAGCGGTGCCGCGCTTGGCAGCGTGCACTTCAAGGTCAGCTGCAATGCCGAGGCACAGCGCGAGTTCGACCTCGCGATGGCGTATTACCACTCCTTCGCATGGGAGCAGATCCGTGCACCGCTGGATCGCGCATTGGCTGCTGATCCGGCATGTGGCATGACCCACTGGCTGCGCGCGCTGGCCGCGCTGGACAACCCGTTTGTCTGGCCGGGCAATATTTCGGCCAAGACTCTGAGTGATGGTGCTGCACTGATCGAGCAGGCACGCAAGACCGGGCTTGCCAGTGCGCGCGAGCGCGACTATGCCGACGCGCTGGCGGTGTTTTTCCAGGACGCCGACAAGCTCAACCACCGCACCCGTGCGCAGGCGCTGGAGAGCGGGCTCGAGAAAGTCGCCAACCGCTATCCGCAAGACACGGAGGCGACGATTCTCTACAGCCTGGTGTTGTCGGCCAACTTCGATCCAACCGACAAGCAATACGGCAACCAGTTGCGCGCCGCCAGGCTGCTCGAGCCGGTATTCGCCAAACAACCCGAACACCCTGGAGCCGCGCATTATCTGATCCACAGCTACGACTATCCACCACTGGCCGCGCAGGGGTTGGACGCGGCACGGCGTTATTCCAAGATCGCGCCAGCGGCCGCGCATGCGCAGCACATGCCCTCGCACATCTTCACGCGTGTCGGTGCCTGGAGCGACTCGGTCGCCGCGAACATGGTTTCGGCCAAGGTCGACACCGCTTCCGGGCCCAACACGCTGCACGCCTACGACTACATGACCTATGCCCACCTGCAGATGGGGCAGGACCGCGCGGCGCAAGCGGTACGCGACCTGGCGGTGGCGATCGCCAAGCGGCCCGACAACTTCGCAGCCGCATACGCGTATGCGGCCATGCCGGCGCGGCTGGCACTCGAACGCGCCGACTGGGCCGGCGCCGCCCGGCTGCCATTGGTGCCGTCGGCCGACGCCTATCCGTGGGCCAAGTACCCGCAGGCCGAAGCCAGCAATGCCTATGCGCGTGGGTTGGGCGCAGCCAGCCTGCGCGACGGCGCGGCGACCGAAGCGGAACTGGCACGCCTGGCGCGGCTGCGTGACGCCGCAACCGAGCTCAAGCTGGCGTATTGGGCAGAGCAGATCGCGATACAGATCGACGCGGTGCGCGGATTCGCCGCTTTCAAGGCAGGACAGGCCGATACGGGTATTGCGGGGCTGCGCAAGGCCGCAGACCGCGAGGACGCCAGCGAAAAACATGTGGTCACGCCCGGGCCGCTGCTGCCGGCGCGCGAGTTGCTGGCCTCGGCGATGCTCGAGGTCGGCGATGCAAACGGTGCGTTGGCCGCGTTCGAAGCGGTGCTGAACAAGGAGCCGAACCGGCTGCGCGCAATGGCCGGCGCCCACCTCGCGGCCGAACGCATCGGCGACAGCGCGAAGGCGCGCGAGTATGCCGAACGCATCACACGCCAGACTGCCCAGGCCGACGCCGGCATGCCCGGACCGGAACTGGCGCGGCTGTCGGTGACACGATGATGATGAACCGGCGCGGCGCAGTGTCGCTGCCCGCGATGC
>JBFJZP010000783.1:0-1786 GCA_041622095.1 Burkholderiaceae bacterium
CACTACGTGTCGCTGGACAAGGTCATCAAGACCATGCGCGACACCGGACGCGACATGATGACCAAGTACAAGGAGACCAGTCGCGGCGGGCTGGCGGTCAATGTCATCGAATGCTAGTTGAGGAATGATGTGAGTCACTTTTCCATATTTGCGCTGGCGCGCAACGCCATGTCCTACCACGAGAACTGGCAGCGGCAATGGCGCAGTCCGGAACCCAAGCGGGAGTACGACGCGATCATCGTCGGCGGTGGCGGCCATGGCCTGGCCACCGCGTATTACCTGGCCAAGGAACACGGCATGCGCAATATTGCCGTGGTCGAACGTGGCTGGCTGGGGGGCGGCAACACCGCGCGCAACACCACCATCGTGCGCTCCAACTATCTGTGGGACGACGCAACCCACCTGTATGAGAAGGCGCTGCAGTTGTGGGAGGGGTTGTCGCAGGAGCTCAACTACAACACCATGTTCAGCCAGCGTGGCGTGATGAACGTCGGCCATTCGCTGCAGGACATGCGCGACATCCACCGCCGTGTGAATGCCAACCGGCTCAACGGTGTCGACGGCGTGGTGCTCAGCCCGCAAGAAATCAAGGCCATGGTGCCGATCATGAACACCTCGTCCAGCCTGCGTTACCCGGTGATGGGCGCGTCGTTCCAGCCGCGTGCCGGCGTGGCGCGGCATGACGCGATCGCCTGGGGCTTCGCGCGTGCGGCCGACGCGCTGGGTGTCGACATCCTGCAGAACTGCGAGGTTGTGGGCATCCGCCGCGAGGGGGACCAGGTCACCGGCATCGAGACCACCCGTGGCGCGATCGCATCGAAGAAGATCGGCATCGTCTCGGCCGGCCACAGCACGGTGCTGGCCGACATGGCCGGTATCCGCCTGCCGCTGGAGAGCCATCCGCTGCAGGCACTGGTGTCCGAGCCGCTCAAGCCGATCCTGCACACGGTGGTGATGTCCAATGCGATTCACGCCTATGTCAGCCAGTCGGACAAGGGCGACCTGGTGATCGGCGCCGGCATCGACAGCTATGTCGGGTATGGCCAGCGCGGCAGTTTCCCGGTGATCGAGCACACCTTGCAGGCGATATGCGAGATGTTCCCGATCTTCCGGCGCGTGCGCATGAACCGCCAGTGGGGTGGCATCGTGGACGTGGCGCCCGATGCATGCCCGATCATCTCCAAGACCGACATCAAGGGCCTGTACTTCAATTGCGGCTGGGGTACCGGCGGCTTCAAGGCGACACCGGGCTCCGGCTGGGTGATGGCCCACACGATGGCGCAGGACCGGCCGCATGCACTCAATGCCGCGTTCGCGCTGGACCGGTTCTATACCGGACACCTGATCGATGAACACGGTGCCGCCGGCGTCGCACATTGAGCTTGCGGAGCAGTGGAATATGAGTATCTCGGGCGACCGGCGGTCGACCCGATGACAGACAGCGATTGGACAACCAGCACATGTTGAAAATTACCTGCCCCTGGTGCGGACCCCGCGCCGAAAGCGAGTTCAGCTGCGGTGGCGAGGCGCATATCGTGCGCCCGCTCGATACCGACGCGCTCGACGACAAGCAGTGGGGCGACTACCTGTTCATGCGCAAGAACCCCAAGGGACAACACTTCGAGCAATGGCACCACAGCCAGGGATGCCGGCGCTGGTTCAACGCCGAGCGCGACACCGTGACCTACCGTTTCAAGCAGTTCTACAAGCCGGGCGAACGGCCGCAAGGTGTCGATGTCCAGGCCGATGTCGCCGCGACCCCGCCTGCCGTCGAGCGGGTGGGCAC
>JBFJZP010000784.1:0-1780 GCA_041622095.1 Burkholderiaceae bacterium
CGGTGCGCAATGCCTTGCAGCAGTTGCGCATCTCCGTGCAGGAAAGCCGCACCTTCAACCCCGCCCAGGCGAACAAGACCTACCGCATCAGCATGACCGACCTCACCGAGGCGGTGATCCTGCCGCCGCTGTTTCAGCGTCTGCGCCGTCTGGCGCCGAACGTGATCATCGAAAGCATGCTCGCTCGCCGCCGCGAGACCACCAAAGAGCTGGCCGCAGGGCGCCTGGATTTTGCCGTCGATGCGCCGCTCAATACCGACCCGCAAGTGCGCCACGTCAAGCTGATGGAAGACCGCTACGTGTGCGCCATGCGCCAGGGCCATCCGCTGGCGAAAGACAAGATCAGCCTGGAGGAATACCTGTCGCTGACCCATATCCACATCTCCAGCCGCCGCAGTGGTCTCGGCTATGTCGACCTCGGTCTCGGCAAGATGGGCATTCAACGCAAGATTGCCCTGCGTTCGCAGCATTACCTGATGGCTACCACCGTGATGCAGAACACCGACATGTCGATGACCGTGCCCGAACGCTTCGCCCGGCGTAACGAACTGCACTACGCAGAGCTGCCGGTGAATGACATACCCGTACAGGAAACTCACCTGTACTGGCACGAAAGCACCGATCAGGATCCAGCGAACCGTTGGATGCGCGAGCAGATCATCGAGATCTGCCAGCAGGTGACCACGCAGGAAAAGAAACTGGAGAAAGCCTCGGCTTGAAGGATTCGGATCGAATAAAAAACCCCGCACTGCGGGGTTTTTTATTGATACAGCCGACTATCAGGCGCTGTCCCGTAGCACCACTTCGAAACCGACATCGACGCGATGGCTGGGCGGTTGCTCGCCACGCATCAGGCTCATCAGCATTTCGGCCGCCAGTTCGCCGACCTTGCCGCGCGTGGTGCGCACCGTGGTCAGCGCCGGGTGCACCCAGGCGGCGGCCGGCAGGTCGTTGAAGCCGGCGATGGCCAGGCGTTCGGGCACCGCCAGATCGAGCTGGCGCGCACGGAACAAGGCGCCCAATGCCAGGTCGTCGTTGTTGAAGAACACCGCATCGGTCTGCGGGTGCTGCTCGAGCAGGCGATCGAGCAAGTTGGCGCCCAAGCCGATGGAGGACAGCTGTGGCGTCAACAGTTCCAGCGCCGGGTTGTGACGCCCCGCCGCGCGCATCGCCTGGCGATAGCCTTCGGCGCGCTGCAAGGTGCGCGGGTCGAGCTGAGCGGCGGCGAAGGCGATGTGGCGGTAGCCGCGCTCGATCAGCGCACGGGTCATGGCCGCGCCCGCCTCCAGCTGGGAAAAGCCGACGCAGTAATCATCCACCGCGTCACTCAGCTCCATCATGCTGACGATCGGCCCACGGTAGCCGCCGAGAATCTCCCGCGCCGCATCGCTGCGCTCGAAACCGGTGAGCAGCAGGCCGGCCGGTTGATGCGCGAGATAAGCGCGCAGCAAGCGTTCGTCCTCCTCTGGCCGATAGTGGCTGACGCCGATCATGGTCTCGAAACCGCACGGCATCAGCACCCGCTGAATGGCCTCGGCGGTGTCGACGAACACCGAGTTGGACAGCGACGGGATGATTATCGCGACCAGGTTGGAGCGCGAACTGGCCAACGCCCGGGCGGCCGAATGCGGCACATAGCCGAGCTGCTTGACTGCCTGCATCACCTGCTCGCGCAGCGCATCGGAGACCACCTCCGGCTGCGACAGCGCGCGCGAGGCGGACATCAGCGAGCAGCCCGCGGCACGGGCCACATCGGACAGGGTGACCCGCTCCGCGGAAC
>JBFJZP010000785.1:0-1769 GCA_041622095.1 Burkholderiaceae bacterium
CCGGCAGGTCGGGCACGATGACGCGGAAACTGCGGGACAGCGCCTCGATGTTGCGAATCCAGTGAGTCCAGGATCCAGTACCGCCATGCAGCAGAAGCAGATTCGGGCCGCTACCGGTCGCGCGCGCCACCACGCCGGCACAGGTCCAGGTACACACGGCCAGACCCGGCAGCAACGCATCGGTCGTGATGGGCTGCGAGTCGTGAAGATCGGCGGCTGGCAGATTCATAAGGTCGCCTGGGTGCCCCGGATATTGGTGATCTGGCTCGACAGTACGCCACCGTTGCCATGACACAAGGCCACCTGTGCATTCGGGACCTGGCGCTGGTCAGCCTCGCCACGCAGTTGCCGTACCGCTTCGACCAGCGTGAACATGCCATACATGCCGGGATGCACGCATGACAGACCGCCACCATTGGTGTTGACCGGCAGCCGCCCGCCGGGTGCAATTGCGCCGCCGGCGACGAAAGCGCCGCCTTCACCCTTCTTGCAGAAGCCCAGGTCTTCGAGAAACAGGATGGTGTTGATGGTGAATGCGTCATAAAGCTCGACGACATCGATGTCGGCGGGCGTCATGCCGGCCATCGCGAACGCACGTCGGCCCGAGTCCAGCGCCGCCGTTTCCGTGAGCTTGGGCATGGCCATGATGTTCATGTGTGTTGTCGCCGCCGCCGCACCCAATAGATAGACCGGCTGCTTGGGCATGTCGCGTGCACGCGCCGCCGTGGTCATGACCAGCGCGGCGCCCCCGTCGGTGACCAGGCAGCAGTCGCGCACCGTGAGCGGGCTCGACACCATGCGTGAGCCGAGCACGTCGTCGATGCTCAACGGGCCGCGCATGAATGCCTCCGGATTCAGGTTGGCCCAAGCCCGCGCGGCGACCGCCACCGCTGCCATTTGTTCGCGTGTGGTGCCGTATTCATGCATGTGGCGCGAGGCGGCCAGCGCGTACGAGGTGGCCGGGAACAGTGGCGCATACGGTGCCTCGTACGCAAACGGCCGGACCGAAGAGATCAGCTTGCCTGAGGCCGTGCGCTGGTTGCTGCCGTAGAAGATTAGCGCGGTTTCGCACAGCCCTTCCTTGAGCGCCATTGCCGCCATCAGCGTGTACGAGAGGAAGGTCGAACCGCCGGTGCGGTTGTTGTCGGTAATCTTTGGCTGCAGGCCGAGCATCTCGGCGATCAGCAACCCCGACAGCGGGTTCGAATTGCCGGGCAGCGAGCCGAACACCGCGTCGACATGACGCGTCGTCAGGCCGGCCTCGGCCAAGGCCTTGACGCTCGCCTCGATGGCGATTTCTTCTGAGCTCCGGCCGGGCGCTTCGCCAAGACCCGCGAGCGCAGCACCGACGATCGCGGCGCTGCCACGAAGTCCGTGAGTGCTCATGTTGCTGCTCCGGTGCTTGCGTTGACTGCATCGAACACCACGCACGCGCCGTCGTCGCCGCGCGCCACGCGGGCCTGCACCGCCATGCCGATGTGGATCGCCTCGGGCGCGATTCCCTCGACCCGGCTCATCAGGCGCGGACCTTCGGCGAGGTCGACCAGCACGACGTTATAGGGTCCGCCTTTGTCGGCCTTGCGGTTGACGACACTTACCGCGTGCACGACACCTCGGCCGCTCGGCGCCACCCAATCGAGTTCTATACCGCCACAACAGCTGCAGGCCAGGCGCGGATAAAAGAGATGGCTGTCGCAGCTGCGGCAGTGCTGGATGCGGAACTCGTCGCGCGCAAGCCGCTGCGCATAGACCATGTCGGGGCCGGGGCC
>JBFJZP010000786.1:0-1769 GCA_041622095.1 Burkholderiaceae bacterium
CCGGCTGGTCCGACGGCTACGACGGCATCCGGGACCCGATCAGCAAGCTGCAGGTGACGACGCTGGACGCCAACATCCGCGCCTTCGGCGCCGCGGCGTACTTCCCGTTCCTCGACAAGCGCCAGGGCATCGTGCACGTGATCGGGCCCGAGAGCGGGGCCACGCTGCCGGGCATGACCGTGGTCTGCGGCGACAGCCACACGAGCACCCACGGCGCCTTCGGCGCGCTGGCGCACGGCATCGGCACCAGCGAGGTCGAGCATGTGCTGGCCACGCAGACGCTGCTGGCCAAGAAGGCCCGCAACATGCTGGTACGGGTCGAAGGCGTGTTGCCACCGGGCTGCGTGGCCAAGGACATCGTGCTGGCGATCATCGGGCGCATCGGCACCGCAGGCGGCACCGGCTACACGATCGAATTCGCCGGCGCCGCGATCCGCGCGCTGAGCATGGAAGGTCGCATGACCGTCTGCAACATGGCGATCGAGGCGGGTGCGCGCGCCGGCCTGGTGGCAGTCGACCAGAAGACCATCGACTATGTCAAGGGTCGGCCACTGGCGCCGAACGGCGTAGCCTGGGACCAGGCGGTCGCCTACTGGCGCACGCTGCACTCCGACCCGGACGCCCGTTTCGATGCGGTGGTCGAGCTCGACGCGTCCACGATCGTGCCGCAGGTGACCTGGGGCACCTCGCCGGAGATGGTGCTCGGCATCGACGCCCGCGTACCGGATCCGGACAAGGAAAAGGACGTCAACAAACGCGGCGCCATCGAGCGGGCCCTGACCTACATGGACCTGGAGCCCGGCAAGGCCTTGAACGACATCTATGTCGACAAGGTGTTCATCGGCTCCTGTACGAACAGCCGCATCGAGGACATGCGCGAGGCCGCGGCGGTCGTCAAGAAGATGGGCCGGAAGGTCGCCAAGAACATCAAGCTGGCGATGGTGGTTCCGGGCTCCGGCCTGGTCAAGCAGCAGGCGGAGAAAGAAGGCCTGCACGAGATCTTCAAGGCTGCCGGCTTCGAATGGCGCGAGCCGGGCTGCTCGATGTGCCTGGCCATGAATGCCGACCGGCTCGAGCCGGGCGAGCGTTGTGCCTCGACCAGCAACCGCAACTTCGAAGGCCGCCAGGGCGCCGGCGGACGCACCCACCTGGTGAGTCCGGCGATGGCGGCGGCCGCTGCCATCCATGGTCACTTTGTCGATGTCCGCAGGTTCGTCTGAACCCGGCTCGATCCACCATGAAACCTTTCCTGCTTCTCACCACCGCCATGCTGCTGGCCTTGGCCAGCACCGGTTGCAACACCGTGCATGGCATGGGCCAGGACCTGCAAAAGGCGGGAGAGAAGATCCAGGACGTCGTAAAGAAGAAGTGATGCAGAAATTTACCGTGCACAAGGGGCTGGTCGCGCCGATGGACCGCGAGAACGTCGACACCGACGCGATCATTCCCAAGCAGTTCCTCAAGTCGATCCGCAAGACCGGCTTCGGCGAAAACCTGTTCGATGCCTGGCGTTACCTGGATCCGGGTTTTCCGGGCCAGGATCCGGCCAGCCGCAAGCCGAATCCGGACTTCGTGCTGAACCAGCCGCGTTATGCCGGCGCCTCGATCCTGCTGGCGCGCAAGAACTTCGGTTGCGGCTCGTCGCGCGAGCATGCGCCCTGGGCACTCGACCAATACGGCTTTCGCGCGATCCTGGCGCCCAGCTTCGCCGACATCTTCTTCAACCACAGCTTCAAGAACGGCCTGCTGCCGATCGTGCTGCCGGAGGC
>JBFJZP010000787.1:0-1769 GCA_041622095.1 Burkholderiaceae bacterium
CGCCGTCGGCGGGCTGCATGCGTACGACGGCCACCTGCGCAATACCGACAGCCAGGCGCTGGCCCGGCAGGTCGACGCCGCGTTTGCACCGGTCCGCCAGCTGCGCGAGCAGATGCTGGCAGAGAAGCTGCCGGTGCCGCACCTGATCGCCAGCGGTACACCGACCTTCGCGCTGCACGCGCAGAATCCGGGCACCGAGGTCGGCGCCGGCACCACGGTGTTGTGGGACTTCGGCCAGGCCGAGGTCTGCCCGGACCACCGGTTTCTCAACGGTGCGATGCTGATGACCCGGGTGATCAGCAAACCCACCGCCGACCGCCTGTGCCTGGACCTGGGCCACAAGGCGGTCGCCTCCGAGATGCCGCAGCCGCGTGTGAGGCTGATGGGACTGGAAGACGCCGCGCTGGTCTCGCAAAGCGAGGAACACCTGGTGCTGCAGACGCCGCGCGCCGCCGAATACCGGGTGGGCGACGTGCTCTACGGCATTCCGCGCCATATCTGCCCGACGATGGCGCTGCACAGCGATGTCTGGGCGGTGCACGACGGCCTGGCGGACGAGAGCTGGCCGGTGGTGGCACGCGCGCGCAAGCTGACGATCTGACCCATAAAGAGCCTGCGCCCGCCGGACCTTGCCACGACGCCGGCAGCCGGCGCAGGCATCGCCAGGCCGATCGATCGTGCAGGCCATGACGCGCGAACCGCTCCGCCAGACGCGACAATCGGCCGATGACTGCAGCAAGCCCCCACCCCCTGACCGGCATCCAGGTCGTCGAGTTCTGCCATGTCGCTGCCGGCCCGTTCTGCGCCATGTTGCTGGCCGACTTCGGCGCCAGCGTCACCAAGGTCGAGCCGCCCGAGGGCGACAGCCTGCGCCAGTGGCCACCACTGACCGACGGCTACAGCGAGAACTTTGCGTCGCTGAACCGCGGCAAGCAGTCGGTGGTGCTCAACCTCAAGGATCCGGCCGACCGGGACCGGGCCCGTGCACTGGTGCTGGACGCCGACGTGCTGGTCGAGAACAACCGCCCGGGCGTGATGCAGCGGCTGGGCCTGGGCTGGGACTGGTTCGGTCCGCGCAAACCCACGCTGATCTACTGCTCGATCTCGGCGTATGGCCAGAGTGGTCCGCGCGCGACCGAAGGCGGCTTCGACGTGACGCTGCAGGCGATGTCCGGCGTGATGAGCGTGACCGGAGAACCCGGCGGCGCACCGGTCAAATGTGGCGTACCGATTGCCGACTTCACCGCCGGCCTGTATGGCGCCTTCACGATCGCGTCCTTGCTGGCACGCGTGCGCAGCGGCGGCCCGGGCGGCCAGATCGATATCCCGATGTTCGGCACCACGCTGGCGGTGGGCGCCTTGCAGACCAGTGAGTATTTCGGCACCGGGCGGGACCCGGTCAAGCTGGGTTCGGCGCATCCGCGCAACGCGCCTTACCAGGCCTTTCGCGCACGCGACGACTGGTTCGTCATTGCCGCCGGCAACAACCGGCTCTGGGCCTCGGTGTGCGACGTAGCCGGCACCGCAGAGTTGCGCGACGACCCGCGCTTCCAGACGCCGGCGCTGCGCGCGCGCAACCAGGTGGCGCTGAAAGACTTGCTGGAGCGTCAATTTGCCACCCGCGACGCCGCGCAGTGGCTGGCATTGTTCGAGGCAGCAGGTGTTCCCAGTGCGCCGATCAACGGCTATGCCCAGGCGCTGGCCGACCGCCAGGCCGAACACCTGCAACTGGTGCGCGAGTTGCCGCTGCCGTCCGGCCACGTCAGCAA
>JBFJZP010000788.1:0-1765 GCA_041622095.1 Burkholderiaceae bacterium
ACGACCACTTGAGGCTGCCGGCATAACTACCCAGGCCGGGGTACAAGGCCAGATACACCAGCGCAAATACCACGGTGATGATGAACAGCCAGACCCACCAGCGCGGCAGCGGGTTGTTCATCTCGCGCAGGTCGCCGTCCCAGACATGGCCGGTCGTGTTGTCGTGCGCCGTCATGGCCCTGGCCTTGCCGCTGAACCACAACAGCAACAGACAGGCGATGATGCCGATCAGCGTGACCGCAGTCACGAAGAACGGCCAGAAGCCGCTGGTGAAATCACTCATGCTTGATCCTTGTGCAACGCGTCAGTCTTGATCGAACGGCAATCGGGCTGCCTCGTCGAAGTCGCTCTTGCGCTTCTTCGACCAGGCCCACCAGACGATGCCAAGGAAGACCAGCAACGCGGCAACCGTGGTGATGGAACGCAGGGTATTGATATCCATGGTGTCCTCCCTCTTACTTGAGCGCCAGGCCCAGCATCTGCAGATAGGCGATGGTGGCGTCCATTTCGGTCTTGCCCTTGACCTCTTCGGTCGCCGCGGCAATCTGCGCGTCGGTGTAAGGCACACCGACCGTGCGCAGCGCACGCATGTGCGCCGGCAGCGAGGCAGCATCGACCGGCGTCTTTTCCAGCCACGGATAAGCCGGCATGTTGGACTCCGGCACCAGATCGCGCGGATTGATCAGGTGTACCCGGTGCCATTCGTCGTTGTATTTGCCGCCGACTCGGGCCAGGTCCGGACCGGTGCGTTTGCTGCCCCACTGGAACGGATGGTCGTAGACCGACTCGCCAGCCACCGAGTAGTGGCCATAACGCAGCGTCTCGGCACGAAACGGCCGGATCATCTGCGAGTGGCAGTTGTAGCAGCCCTCGCGCACATAGATGTCGCGACCGGCCAGCTGCAAGGGCGTATACGGCAACACGCCCTTGATCGGCTCGGTGGTCGACTTCTGGAAGAACAGCGGCACGATCTCGACCAGTCCGCCGATCGACAACACCACCAGGATCAGGACGATCATCAGGAAGTTGTTGGTCTCGACCCGTTCATGCGAGAGCATCGAGGGTTTGGATTCTTTCTTGTCCATGCTGGTTCTTTCTCAGGCGTGCACTGCGGCGTTGGGGATGCTCACCGTCGCGGCCTTGCCGGCGGTGACAGTCTTCCAGGTATTCCACAACATGACGACCATGCCGCCCAGGTACAACAGGCCACCGAGCAGGCGCAGGAAGTAGAACGGGAAGGTGGCCTTGACCGACTCGACGAAGGTATAGGTCAGGGTGCCGTCCGGATTGACCGCGCGCCACATCAGGCCCTGCATGACACCGGCAATCCACATCGCTGCGATGTAGATCACGATACCGATCGTCGCAGTCCAGAAGTGGATCTCGATCGCCTTGACGCTGTACATCTGCTTGCGGCCGAACAGGCGCGGAATCAGGTAATACATGCTGCCCATCGTGATCAGGCCGACCCAGCCCAGCGCGCCGGAGTGCACATGGCCGACGGTCCAGTCGGTGTAGTGGGACAAGGCGTTGACGGTCTTGATCGACATCATCGGGCCTTCGAAGGTGCTCATGCCGTAGAACGACAGCGACACGATCAGGAAACGCAGGATCGGGTCGTCACGCAGCTTGTGCCAGGCGCCCGACAAGGTCATGATGCCGTTGATCATGCCGCCCCACGAGGGCATCAGCAGCAGAATGGAGAACGCAGCAGCCAGCGACGAGGTCCAGTCAGGCAGCGCAGTCCAGTGCAGGTGGTGTGCGC
>JBFJZP010000789.1:0-1746 GCA_041622095.1 Burkholderiaceae bacterium
GCAAGGCCAGTTCGCCGCGCTGGAAGTCCGACACGCTGCGCCGACCCAGGTGCTGGTCGATCATCCACAGGTGCACGTCCTGGATCGACTGGAACCGGGGGTTCTGCACCGTCTCGAACGGCAGGCCGTGTTGCTGGCAGATGCCATAGCGGTTGTGGCCATCGACCAGGATGTCGCCCCACAACACCAGCGCGTCCCGGCAACCTTCTGCGACCAGGCTGCGCTCGAGCGCGGCGTGTTCGTCCGGGGTCAGCGGATCGATATAGGCTTTGAGTTCCGGGTCGACGACGATAGGCATGGATGGGGTTTCGCGATAGCTTTGGCGGAGGGGCCGGCATTGTAGGCGTGCCCGGAAGAAACCCCACTTGGCCTGCCGGCCCATTTCGTTCACACTAGCAGTCATGAGTTCCAACAGCACATCCCGCAGCAGTGCCCGCCGGCCGCGCCGGCCGGGCGATCTCAAACACGATCCGCTGGCTGTCGACGCCGACATGATGCTCGACGACGCGCAGCCGGCCAAACGCGGCAGTGCCCGTGGCGCCCCGGTGGTCAGCCAGGAGTTGCTGCTGCTGCGCGCCGGTATCGACTGCCCGCACTGTGGCCAGCGCACACCGGTGTTCGCGATGATGGCCATGCCGGAGTTCGAGGTGCAGAACGCCCCGACAACCCTGCTGCGCAGCTTCGCGACCTTGCCGCCGCAGGTCGACAAGGCGGCGCGCGAATTCAGCAGGGGCCGATGGCGCAACGATCACAGTGCCAAGGGAAGCAATGCCCACTGGCTCAGCCATTGCGTCCGCTGCGACGCACGGCTGGACGAAGATTTCACGCTCGGCCCGCAGGGCCCGTTCCAGCCCCGGCTGTACAAGCAACGCATGGCCATCAAGCTGCAGCGCCTGACCGGCCCGTACGTGCTCACCGGCGTGCAACGTACGCCCAGCCTGCCGATGCTCGGCTGGCTCGACTGGTACAACCAGCGGCAGTTGAAGACACGCCGTGCCAAGCCGGCTGCACCGGCCGCGAAGAAAAGCGCCTGAGCGCCCGACCCCGCGGTGCAGGCGGCGCACCCCTGTCTTGCGCCGAGGCTGCGGCATGTCGCGGCAATCGCGACTGCGCCCTGAGCCGCCCTGGATCGCGCAGCCAGGTTCTGATACTTCTTGCGCATGCGCCAGACCTCGCGCGGCACGCGCCGGTGGCCAGCCGGGCGCAGCGATGACTTGAGCGCTTGCACCTGCCGACGCCTTGCCTTTTCCTGTCGCTATGGGCGTGATAAATAAAACCATGTAGCCAGATCGGCAGGCAAGGCCTAGACTTGCCGGCAGACGCTATCGCCATCAACCTAGTTAACAAAGGAGACTATCCATGTCGACCGAACCCAAATGCCCCTTCGCCGGCGGCGCTGCCAAACCCACTGTCGCCGGAGCACGCGGCAATGCCGACTGGTGGCCGAACCAGCTCAGCGTCAAGATGCTGCACCAGCACTCCGCGTTGTCCAATCCGATGAAGCCGGACTTCGACTACGCCAAGGAATTCAAGTCCCTGGACCTGAAGGCGGTTGTCAAGGACCTGCACGCATTGATGACCGACTCGCAGGACTGGTGGCCGGCCGACTATGGCCACTACGGCCCGTTCTTCATCCGCATGGCCTGGCACAGTGCCGGCACCTACCGCGTGGCCGATGGCCGCGGTGGCGCATCGACCGGCACGCAGCGTTTCGCGCCGCTCAACAGCTGGCCCGATAACGTCAGC
>JBFJZP010000790.1:0-1743 GCA_041622095.1 Burkholderiaceae bacterium
CAGGCGTTGCGCGTCGGTCAGTTTCTTCCAGGCCGGCAGGTTCATGATCAGCGAAACCTCGGCATCATAGAAACCGGGGTCGATGCGAAACTTGGTCTTTTCCTGCCAGTTGAAGTCGAAGATGCCGCCGATGGGCCATCCGTATCCATCGACCACGCCGCGCTCGAGTGCGGTATAGACCTCGCCCGGCGGCGTCGTGACGACGTTGGCGTTGAGCGACTGGAAGAAATCGCGGTACACCGGCGTAATGCGGATTTTCAGGCCTGTCAGGTCGGGCTTGTCGACCTTCTTGTTGGTATAGATGTGGAACGGCTGGTTCTCGACCATGCGTGCCAGATACTGCATATTGCCCTTGTCATTCCAGACCTTGTTGATCGCATCGAAGGCACCGTTCTTGCGCTGCTCGGCCACCGTGAGCTGCGTCAGCTTGAGGAAGTCGGCTTCGGGCATCACATTGGTGTAGAACGCGCCGGTGGCCAGTGCCATGTCCACAACGCCGGTCTTCACCGCATTGCCGGCCTCGAAGGGCGGAATCGCCTTGGGTCCGCCGATGAAATTGAGCTGCAATACGCCTTTGCCCTCCGCATTGACCTTCGCTATCCAGGGCATCATCCGCTGCACATAGATACCGTTTTCGCCAAACGCGCTGACCAGGCGCAGGGTGACTTCCTGCGCCGAGGCGGAGGCGGTGACGCCGGCTGCGATCAGCAGCGCGGCGGCGGTCTTGGCAAGGTGGCGTGTCTTCATGGTGGTGTCTCCTATTGATTGAGGCTGGGTGAAGAAAGTGAACACAGGGGCGATTGGCGTTGGTCGAATGATGTGCTGCAGGCTCAACCTGCGGGCTCCAGCAGACTGCGCAACGCAGCCCCGCTGTCGTCCGCCAGGGCGGCTGTCTGCATCGCGCGCAGGCGATCGGGGCCGTCGCGCATCTCGTGCAGGCGGGGCAATTGCGCCATGATGCGCTGGAAATTGCCCCAGCCACGTGCATGGGTTTCCCCATAGCCCTTGACCAGGCGTTGCAGGCGCGCGATCTCCAGCGCCAGCTTCGGATTCGTTGCCGCCTGCTGCTCGATGCTTGCCAGCCAGGCGTCGATGCGCCGGTGTTCGACCTGGAACCGCAGGGAGCGGCGGCGCATGCGACGCAGGCTGGCGATGGCATACATCATCAGGTAGCCGGTCACGGAGCTGGTTTGCACGACACGACCCTTGCGCGTGAGCGGTACGAGGCAGGCGCGCGCCCAGGGTGTGGCCAGCAGCCAGCGGCCCATGGCGGCCGGCATGGTGTCGGCGATCTCCTCGATGCGCGGATGCAGGAATTCGTGGATGCCGAGATGCTGCGTGTCGGAGAGCCGCACTTCACCTTGCACCCGCTCGAATCGGGTGCGCCGCGTCTTGAGGTCGGCCACGCGAATGGTGTCTTCGTAGGTCATCCATAAAGCCAGGTGGCGCGCGGTTTCGTCCATCAGTTCGCGCGACTGTGCCGCCGGCACGTCCGTTGCGTGGGCCTGGGTGCGCTGCAGCGTCTGCAACCGGTCCAGGTAATGCGCCGCGTAGTCGACATCCTGGTAGTCTGCGGTGCGCAACACCCCGGCGAACAACGTGGCGTGGCAGCTGGGCGGAAAATCGGCCTGGATGCGCCGGGCCAGAGCGGACAGGCGGGGTCCGACGCTCGCTGCCACGGGCTGTGCCTGGCCGTCGGCCGGGGTGGGTGGCACCTCCGCTTGCGCTGGCGCCGCCAGCGCC
>JBFJZP010000791.1:0-1735 GCA_041622095.1 Burkholderiaceae bacterium
CAGCCTGGAGCCGGTGCGTTTCGACAGCCTGCAGGATTTTCTCGACAGCGCGGAAAAGATCGGCCTGGCCACCAGCGCGCTGATGAACGGTTTTGCCTGGCTCGAGCCCGGGATCGACCTGGTGACCGAAACCGAGCTGTTTGCCGCCGGCCCGGTGACGCGCCGGCGCAAGAAGCAGGAACAGGTCAGCGACGTCGAGGCACTGATCAAGGACCTGAGCGAACTCAATATCGGCGATCCGGTGGTGCACAGTGCGCACGGCGTGGGTCGCTATCGCGGCCTGGTCAACCTCGACCTGGGGCCGGCCGATGCCGATGGCCAGAACGCGACCCAGGAATTCCTGCACCTGGAATACGTCGGCGCGGCGGTACTGTATGTGCCGGTCAGCCAGTTGCAGCTGATCAGCCGGTATACCGGGGTCAGCGCCGACGAGGCGCCGCTGCACCGGCTCGGATCGGGCCAGTGGGAAAAAGCCAAGCGCAAGGCCGCCGAACAAGTGCGCGACTCGGCGGCGGAGCTGCTCAACATCTATGCCCGGCGTGCCTTGCGCGAGGGTCATGCATTCCGTTACTCGGCCAACGACTACGAGACCTTTGCCAACGATTTCGGCTTCGAGGAGACCGCCGACCAGCGTGCGGCGATCCATGCGGTGATCCAGGACATGATCAGCCCGCGCCCGATGGACCGCCTGGTTTGCGGCGATGTGGGTTTCGGCAAGACCGAGGTGGCTTTGCGCGCGGCATTCATCGCCGTCACCGGCGGCAAGCAGGTGGCGTTCCTGGCGCCCACCACCTTGCTGGCCGAGCAGCATTACCAGACACTGTCCGACCGGTTCGCGAAGTGGCCGGTCAAGGTCGCCGAGATGAGCCGCTTTCGCTCCGGCAAGGAGATTACCGCGGCGATCAAGGGGCTGGCCGACGGCACGATCGACATCGTGGTGGGCACCCACAAGCTACTCAGCCAGGACACCCGGTTCAAGAACCTGGGCCTGCTGGTCATCGACGAGGAGCACCGCTTCGGTGTGCGCCACAAGGAGGCCATGAAGGCGCTGCGCGCGGAGGTCGACGTATTGACGCTGACCGCCACGCCGATCCCGCGCACGCTGGGCATGGCGCTCGAGGGCCTGCGCGACCTCAGCGTCATCGCGACCGCGCCACAACGCCGGCTGGCGATCAAGACCTTCGTGCGTACCGAAGGCAATGGCGTGATCCGCGAGGCGGTGCTGCGCGAACTCAAGCGCGGTGGCCAGGTCTACTTCCTGCACAACGAGGTCGAGACGATCGAGAACCGGCGCGCCGCGCTGGAGGAACTGCTGCCGGAGGCCCGGATCGCGGTGGCCCACGGCCAGATGCCGGAGCGCCAACTCGAGAGCGTGATGCGCGACTTCATCGCGCAGCGTTACAACCTGCTGCTGTGCTCCACCATCATCGAGACCGGCATCGACGTGCCCACCGCCAACACCATCGTCATGAGCCGTGCCGACAAGTTCGGCCTGGCGCAGCTGCACCAGCTGCGCGGGCGTGTCGGGCGCAGCCACCACCAGGCCTATGCCTACCTGATGGTGCCCGACCTGCAAGGCCTGACCAAGCAGGCCAGCCAGCGGCTCGAGGCGATCCAGCAGATGGAGGAACTCGGCTCCGGTTTCTACCTGGCGATGCACGACCTGGAGATCCGCGGCGCCGGCGAGGTGCTGGGCGAGAACCAGAGCGGCAACATCATGGAAATCGGTTTCCAG
>JBFJZP010000792.1:0-1732 GCA_041622095.1 Burkholderiaceae bacterium
GCCGTGGTGACCATGTACATCGTGCTCGGCGTGCTCTACGAGAGCTATATCCACCCGATCACCATCCTCTCCACGCTGCCCTCGGCCGCGGTCGGCGCCTTGCTGGCCTTGCTGTTGAGCGGTAACGACCTGGGCCTGATCGCCATCATCGGCATCATCCTGCTGATCGGCATCGTCAAGAAGAACGCGATCATGATGATCGACTTCGCCCTGGAGGCCGAACGCCAGCAGGGCCTGGCCCCCGAGGCGGCGATCTACCAGGCGGCCTTGCTGCGTTTCCGGCCGATTCTGATGACCACCCTGGCGGCGCTGTTCGGCGCCATTCCATTGATGCTGGCCAGCGGCTCCGGGGCCGAACTGCGCCAGCCCCTGGGCATCGTCATGGTCGGTGGCCTGCTGCTCAGTCAGGTGCTCACACTGTTCACCACGCCGGTGATCTACCTGTGGTTCGACCGCCTTTCGCGGCGCCTCAGTGGGCGCAGCGCGGCGGGTGTCGTGATCCAGCCATGAACCTCTCGGCCCCCTTTATCCGTCGCCCGGTGGCGACCCTGCTGCTGAGCCTGGCCATTCTCCTGCTCGGCGGCCTGACCTTCGGCCTGCTACCGGTGGCGCCGCTGCCGAAAATGGATTTCCCGGCCATAGTCGTAGATGCCAGCCTGCCGGGCGCCAGCCCGCAGATCATGGCCTCCAGCGTGGCCACGCCGCTGGAGCGCTCGCTCGGCACCATCGCCGGCATCAGCGAGATGACCAGTCGCAGCAGCCAGGGCAGCACGCGAATCATCCTGCTGTTCGATATCGACCGCGATGTCGATGCCGCCGCCCGCGAGGTGCAGGCGGCGATCAATGCCGCGCGCAACTTGCTGCCCAGCGGTATGCGCAACATGCCCAGCTACCGCAAGGTCAATCCGTCGCAGGCGCCGATCATGGTGCTGTCGATGACCTCACCGGTGCTGCAGAAGGGCGAACTGTACGACCTGGCGTCCAGCGTATTGGCGCAGAAACTGGCCCAGGTGCAGGGTGTAGGTGAGGTGCAGATTGGCGGCAGCTCGCTGCCGGCGGTGCGCGTGGCTCTGGAGCCGCGCCTGCTCGACCACTACGGCATCGCCCTGGACGAGGTACGCGAGGCGATCAGCCAGGCCAACGTCGACCGGCCCAAGGGATCGGTGGAAGACGGCACGCGGCACTGGCAGATACAGGCCAACGACCAGTTGGCGAAGGCCGCGGACTACCGCCCGCTGATCATCCGCTACCAGAACGATGCGGCGGTGCGCCTGGGCGATGTCGCCGAGGTCAGCGACGGCGTGCAGGACCGCTACAACAGCGGCTTCTACAACGACAATCCGGCGGTGCTGCTGGTGATCAATCGCCAGGCCGGTGCCAACATCATCGAAACCATCGCCGACATTCGCGCCCAACTGCCGGCCTTGCAGGCGGTGATGCCGGCCAACGTCACCCTGGAAGTGGCGATGGACCGCTCGCCGGTGATCCGCGCCACCCTGCATGAAGCCGAACGCACGCTGTTGATCGCCGTAGCCCTGGTGATTCTGGTGGTGTTCGCCTTCCTTGGCCGCTGGCGCGCCGCGCTGATCCCGGCGCTGGCGGTGCCGGTGTCGCTGGTAGGCACCTTCGCGGTGATGTACCTGCTGGATTTCTCGCTGAACAACCTGTCTCTGATGGCGCTGATCATCGCCACCGGCCTGGTGGTGGACGACGCCATCGTGGTGCTGGAGAA
>JBFJZP010000793.1:0-1731 GCA_041622095.1 Burkholderiaceae bacterium
CAGCGCTGATTCCACAACTGATTGCGCTGATACGCCAGACCGACCTGCCAACCCCGGCCATCGCGGATCGGATCGGCAAGGATGCGGTGCTGACCGCCGAGGTGCTGCGCCTGGCCAGCAGCCCGTATTACCGCGTCCAGGGCGACGTCAACGACCTGCAGCAGGCGATCAGCCTGATCGGCCTGCAAGGCCTGCAGACGGTGATCGCACGGGTGTTGCTCAAGCCGATCTACCAGTCGGCACCCGGCCCGCTCAGCGGCCGCGCCGGCGCGCGCATGTGGGACCACTCCGAAGCACTGGCCCGCCACACCGGCATCCTGGCCGAACAGGCCGGATTGTCCGCGTTCGACGGTTACCTGTGCGGCATGTTGCATGACACCGGCTGGACGGTGGCACTGAGCGTGATCGATCGCGCCGGCATCACGCTGGCAGTGCCGCCCTCGAAAGCGTTTGCATCCGTTCTCGACGAGCGGGTCTACCGGCTGTTCGGCCTGGCGGCGCAACGCTGGGAGATCACGCCCGGGTTCACCGCGCTGGTGCAAGATGCCAGGGCGAACGGCCTGGCCATGGCCAAGAATCCGCTGGCACGCTTGCTGCCGCAGGCATCGCAGCGCTGCATGGAAGAACTGGCGCCGGGCTGATCCGGCAAGAGCCGACCGGGCCCCGGGCGCGGTCCGAACGCCGCTCAGACCGCCATGTAGCGGCCGGGCCGGTGGTTGACGGCCAGCACCAGGTTGAGCACCACCGCGCCCAGCACCGACCAGGCGACCCGCTGCGGATCGGCGACCCACAAGGCACCCACCAGGATCAGGCTGTCGATGCCCATCTGCATCACACCGGCGCGCCAGCCCAGGCGCTCCTGCAGGTACAACACCAGCACATTCATGCCGCCCAGGCTGGCGCGGTGCCGAAACAGGATCAACATGCCGACGCCGCACAGGGATCCGCCGAGCACCGCCGACAGGCCCGGCGCCAGGTAGTCGATGCCGATGCCATGGGGCAACCATTGCGAGAACAGCGACAACAGGCTGACCGCCGCAAAGGTCTTGAGCGTGAAGACCCGTCCCATGCGCCGCCAGGCAAACCAGTAGAACGGCAGGTTGACCAGGAAAAACGCCGAGCCGAAATCCATGCCGGTGCCGTAACGCAGCAGGAAGGCCAGTCCGGCGGTGCCACCGGTCAGCAACCCGGCCTGGCCAAACAAGACCACGCCCAGCGCGACGATCAAGGTTCCGGTGACCAGGGCCTGCACATCCTCATGCAGCCGGTGCGGGGCCGGAACCGCCGCTACGGCCGGGACGGACGGCAGCCGCGGCCGGATCACGCCGCTGGTCGATGGGACGGGGTTCATGGAGTGGAAATCGGGGTTGGCAATCGGCGTTGACAGGAGCGCCAGCGTAACGCCGTTGGCCTGGGCGCCCCTTGATCCAGCGCAGGGGCGACGTGATCTTCGCCCGGTCCACACCGCCGATCGCCATATCAGTCGATATTCGCGCCGCCGGTGAACCAGCGGCCGATCAGGGCG
This sequence comes from Burkholderiaceae bacterium, assembly GCA_041622095.1. GTDB lineage: Bacteria > Pseudomonadota > Gammaproteobacteria > Burkholderiales > Burkholderiaceae_C > CAISIP01. The sequence continues at coordinate 1,526 of JBFJZP010000793.1, forward strand.
CGTTCGGCATCGGTGATGCCGGTGGAATTGTTCATCGGCATCAGTCGGCTCACCACCACTTGCTGGTACACCGCCTGCGCATGCTGGCGCAGTGCCTGCGGCGAATCGAGCCGCACGTTCTTCATCTGCAACTGCTCGCCATGGCACATCACGCAGCGCTGTGCCAGCACCGGCTGCACCTCGGCATAGACAGGCGGGGCCGCCGG
>JBFJZP010000794.1:0-1731 GCA_041622095.1 Burkholderiaceae bacterium
CGGGCAAATGATCGAGCTGATCGGAGCCTATGGCGGCGACGTCGTCAAGTTCGCCGGCGATGCCCTGATCGCGACCTGGCGCAGCCCGGACGAGGCCGCAATGGCTGCGCAGGTCACGCATGTAGGCCAATGTGCGCTGCTGATGCCGGCGCGCTTGCACAACCATGCGGTATCCGAAGGCCAGCGCCTGTCGATGAAGCTGGCCGTCGGCGCCGGCGAGGTCTTGTCGGAACACCTCGGCGGCGTGCTCGATCGTTGGGAATTCCTGGTGGCGGGCGAACCGCTGGCGCAGGTCGGCCAGGCCAACCACCACGCGCGGCCCGGCGACATCGTCGTCTCCGCCCAGGCGTGGCGGCTGATCGCCGACCGGGCGAGCGGCGAATCCTGTGGCGAGGACAACATGCGCCTGGTGCACATCGGCCCGCCCGGCGCGCTTGCGCCGTCCTCGCCGCTGGTGCCGCATCCCGAGACCGCAGCTTGCCTGCGTGCCTTCATTCCCGGCGCGATCCGTGCCCGACTGGATGCCGGACACACCGACTGGCTGGGCGAATTGCGTCGCATCTCGCTGATGTTCATCAACCTGCCGGACTTCCACGCGGACACGCCGCTGGACAAGGCCCATGACGCCATGCGCGCGTTACAGACCGTCTTGTACTGCTTCGAAGGCTCGATCAACAGGATCAGCGTCGACGACAAGGGGGCGTCCCTGAACGCGGTGTTCGGGCTGCCGCCCCTGGCACACGAGGACAACCCCGAACGCGCCCTGCTTGCGGCGCTGGCGATGCAGGCGGGACTGACCTCCATCGGATTCAGCAGTGCGATCGGCGTCACCACCGGCCTGTCATTCTGCAGCGCGAATGGCAATGCCACCCGGCCAGTCGCTGTACGAGCGTGCAAAGGCAACCGGCGACGAGATGCTGGCGCTGGCCGAACCGGCGGGCGATTCCGCACTATTGGTCGAGGCCTACCGCGTGCTTGGCAACACGGCGTTCTGGACCGGCGACTTCGACCGCGCCTGCACCGACATGCGCCGTGCCGTCATGTTGTACGACCCGACGCGGCACCAGTCGCTGGCCCAGGAATTCGGCCAGGACCCGGATGTCGCCAACCGCGGCATCCTGTGCCGGGCCCTTTGTTACCGTGGCCTGCCACTGGCGGCCGAGCAGCAGGTCCAGAAGGCGCTGCAACGCGCACAGACGATCGGACACCCTTTCAGCCGAGTGTTTGCCGGCGGATCGGCGATGTGGTCGGCCTGGTTTCTGGATCAGCCCGACAAGGCCGAGCGCCACGCCGCCGCGACCCGGGATATTTGCCTGGAGCGCGGGTTCCCGTATCTCACCGTCGCATCCAGGGTGGTTCACGGCTGGGCCGTCGCGCGCAACCGCCAGACCCGCGAAGGCCTGGCCGAAGTCGAAGCCGCGATCGCCGGCTGGCGCGCCGGCGGAACCGCGGTTGGCATGGTGATCTTCCTGCTGGTGCCGGCGGATGTTCAGACACTGGCTAGTCGGCCCGAGCAGGCCCTGGTCACGCTCGCCAACCCGCTGACGACTGCCCCGGGGTGCGGTCGATGGCTGGCGGCAGGCAGACCAGGCCCGGTTGCAGGGCGAAGCTTTCGCCGCGCTCGGTGACGCCGATACAGCAGCCCAGGCGCTGATCGCATGCGAGGAGATTGCCGTGCGCCAGGGCGCCCACCTGACGGCCTTGCGTGCCTTGACCGGCCTGTGCCGGCTC
>JBFJZP010000795.1:0-1729 GCA_041622095.1 Burkholderiaceae bacterium
CGATTCCCGAGGTGTTGCGCAACATCAACAGCTTCACGATGGGTGCGCAGTCGAGCAATCCGAATATCAAGACCAAGGTGGTCTGGGTCAACGAGTGGTTCAATCCGCCGAAGGAAACCGAGGCAGCCACGTCGCTGATCAACGGCGGCGCCGATGTGCTGTTCCAGAACACCGACTCGCCGGCGGTGCTCAAGACCGCGCAGGACAAGGGCAAGCGTGCCTTCGGCTGGGATTCCGACATGACCGCGTATGGCCCCAAGGCCCACCTGGGCTCGGCCATCATCAACTGGGCACCGTATTACATCCAGGCCACCAAGCAGGCCCTCGATGGCAGCTGGAAGGGCGGCGGCGGCGTCTGGTGGGGCCACAAGGAAGGCGCCATCGACATGGTGTCGATCGCCGAAGACGTGCCGGCCGAGACCAAGGCCCGGATCGACGAGATCAAGGCCGGCCTGAAAGCCGGAACCTACGCAATCTGGAAAGGCCCGATCGTCGGCCAGGACGGCAAGGAGATTCTGGCCAAGGACATGGTCGCCGACGACAAGTTCCTCGGTGGCGTGAACTTCTACGTCAAGGGCGTGGAAGGCAAGGTGCCGGGCAGCAAGTAAGCCGAGCCGTGGCCCGCCCGGCAGGTGCAGGGCCGGGCCTGCAAGGGCTGCCCCCGGGCAGCCCTTTGTTTTTCGTTTGAGGATTTCGCCAGAGGAAGGATGCCATCGTGAAAGTCAGACCCGTCGCCCCGGATCGCCTGCCGGACCTGCTGCGTGCCATGCCCAAGGCGGAGTTGCACATGCATATCGAAGGTTCGCTGGAGCCGGAACTGATCTTCCAGCTGGCGCAGCGCAACCGCATGACGCTGGCTTATCCGGACGTGGAGTCGCTGCGCCAGGCCTATGTGTTCACCAGGCTGCAGGACTTCCTCGACATCTATCACACCGGCACCACGGTGCTGCACACCGAGCAGGACTTCTACGACATGACCCATGCCTACCTGGCGCGGGCCCATGCCGACAACGTGCTGCATACCGAGATATTTTTCGACACGCAGACCCATACCGGTCACGGCCTGGACGCCGCGGTCGTCGTCAACGGCCTGCACCGGGCCTGTGTCGATGCGCAGGCGGAGTTCGGCATCAGCGCGTCCCTGATCATGTGTTTCCTGCGCCATCTGAGCGAGGCCGAGGCCTTCGAGGCGCTGGAGCAGGTGCTGCCGCTGCGCGAGAAGATCCTGGGTATCGGCCTGGCCTCGAGCGAGGTCGGTCATCCGCCGGAGAAGTTCGCGCGGGTGTTCGCGCGCTGCCGCGAACTCGGTTTCCGGCTGGTTGCCCATGCCGGCGAAGAGGGCCCGCCGGCGTATATCTGGAGCGCGCTGGACGCCCTGAAGGTCGAGCGCATCGACCATGGCGTGCAGTCGGTGCACGATGCCAGCCTGATGCAGCGCCTGGTGCGCGAGAAGATCCCGCTGACCGTCTGCCCCTTGTCCAACCTGAAGCTGTGTGTGTTCCCCACGCTGGCGCAACACAACCTGGGGGCGATGCTCGACGCCGGCATCGTGGCCACCGTCAACTCGGATGATCCAGCCTATTTCGGCGGCTACATCAATGAGAACTTCACGCAGACCTTTGCCGCATTGCACCTGTCGGCGCAGCAGGCCTGGCAACTGGGCCGCAACAGCTTCGATGCCAGCTTCATCGACCAGGGCCTGAAGCGCCAGTACCGCGATCGGCTCGAC
>JBFJZP010000796.1:0-1727 GCA_041622095.1 Burkholderiaceae bacterium
CGAACATCTGGCTGGTCGACTTGTTGGCCAGCACCATGTTGCCCTGGCGGTCGAGCACGACCAGGCCTTCGGTCAGCGTGTCATATGCGGCGCGCACCCGCTGCGGAACCGCACGCGAGGGGTCGAGTGCCTGCAGCATGCGTTTGAGATAGAAGAAATACAAGAGCGCACACATCCAGAACATGAAGGCCGCCAGCTTCAGGCTCGGGTCCTGCAGATGGCCCAGCCAGCCGCTCGCGCGCAGGGGCTCGAAACCCAGCTCGACCGTGCCCCATTGCTGGCCGTTCTGCCATATCGGCACCGTGATGGCCGAGTCTGTGGAAGCCGCGCCGGGCGCGGCCTTCCACTGGCCGGCATGGTCGTGGATGTCGACCAGCATCGCACCATCGAGTGCCCGCACGCCGATCGACAGCAGGCCTTCGTTGCGGCTGGCCATGAAGGCCAGCGTGTCGGCGAGTTTTTCCGGCTGTTGCTGGTCGAGAATCGTCGACGCCGTGATGGCGATCGTCTCGGCTGTCGTGGCCCGGTGTTTGCGCACCATGGCCTCGCCGTCGGGGATCAACTGCAGGTAGCTGGCCACCAGCAACACGCCCACGCTCATGGCAGCCAGGCCAAGCGCCAGGTGAACACGGGTAGGGAGGCGCCGCATCAGCGCAAGTGGATTCATGAGGTCGCGGTGTCCTGCGGTTTGGTGCTGCTGTCGGTGGTCTGCTGCGGTGTCGTGGTGGTCGCCGGATCGGGCGTTACCGTTGCCGCGGTCGACTTGTCATCGAACAAGGCGTCGACGCCGCCCGGTTCGTCGGTGTCGGCATCGGGCTGGCGCGGGTTGCGGCCGGAGGTCGCGAGCACCGGCAGCGGGTCGATCATCTGCCAGGCGGGCAAGGCCGACAACATCGAGCTGACCAGAATGCCACCGCGCACCAGCCAGATCACGTAACCGATCGACAAGCCGCTGGTCAGCGCAATCGACGACGCGGTCATGATCTGCTGGTTGTTGCCGGGTTGCTCCATCTGGCGCCGCAGTTCCTCGAGCTTGCGCAGCAGGTCCTCGTTGTTGAACAACTGGGATGTGGCGGAAGTCGAGATGTCGCCGAATTGCGTCAGCAGCGCAGCTGCCAGTACCGAGTCTGCCTGGCTGGCGAGCGGTGGCGCTGCCACGTCGGCAAACGAGAACTGACGCTGCGCCGCTGTGCTGATCGTGGTGTCGATTTCAAGGCTTGCACCCGATGGCTCGTCCGCCGCTTGCACCGCGACCTCGGTTGCGATGTCGCCCGACGGCGCCGAAATCCTTGCTTCGGCCTCTGCCACGATCGGGCGGTCAGACGACTCGGTTGCCGCTGCCGTCTGAGCCGGTGCTTGTGTCGCGCTGCGGGGGATATCCTCTGCTGCCAGCTCGGCCGGTGCAACCAGCACCGAGACGACGAATGTCATGTCTGCGGATGCACCTGCCGTATCGGTTGCGACGACCCGTACCGCGAAGTTGCCGACATCGGCGCCTGTCGGCGTGCCGGAAAAGGTGCGCGTGACGGCGTCGAAACGCAACCAGACCGGCAGCGCCGAACCGTCCGCCAGGGACGCCGAATACTGCAGGCTGTCACCAGTGTCCGGATCGGCGAACGTGGCTGCCGGTATCCGCAGCAGTGCCGGTTGCGTGGCGACCGTGGTCTGGTTTCCCATCGGGTTGACCAGCACCGGTGCGTCGTTGACCGGCGTGACGCGAATCGTGC
>JBFJZP010000797.1:0-1725 GCA_041622095.1 Burkholderiaceae bacterium
ATGTGCCGGGGCGCGCAACACCGGCCGCGGCATCCCGCACCGACCGCGACCCTGCCACGGCGGACGACAGGCTGCACCGGCCGGCCTGAACCGCCGGTGCGCTGGCGCGGGCATGCCGGATCGCGGCTGCGCCCGCGACACCCGGCCATGGCGACCCCCCCAGCAGTCCTCTCGGGAACCGCGTCGCTTCAGTCGACCCGAATCGTGCGCACAGATTCCTGCTCGCCCTTGGGAAGGCGCACCGTCAGCACACCGTTGCGGAAACTGGCGCTGGCCTTGTCGGCCCGCACGTTGCGCGGCAGCGCGATCACACGCTGGAACGATCCGTAGGCGCGCTCCATGACATGGTAGGTGCTGTCGCTGGTCTCGCGCTCGAACCGCTTCTCGCCCCGGACATGGAGCAGGTTGCCGTCGATGGTGATCTGGCAATCGTCCTTGTCCAGGCCCGGCAGTTCCACGCGCACCAGCACGTCGTTGCGGGTCTCCTCCAGTTCACCGGCCAGCAGGCTCCAGCGCGGGAAACTGTCCAGCGACAAATCGTCCTCGGGTTTGCGCTTGTCGCCCCCGGTGAAATGGGTCAACGCATTGCCGCTGCGGCTGAGCAGTTGCTGCCAGCCTTCGGACAGGTTGTCCCAGGCGCGGCCGATCTCGCGGCCGATGGTGCGTCCGGTTTCCTTCAGCGAATCGAGCATGTTCATCCTCCCAGGCAAAAAAAAACACATCCGGTTGCGGGCGTGTGCCGCACCGACCCATCGATGGAGCCCCATCGGTATGTACATACGGGTATCTCCGCACGAATTCAACAGCGTACCGCGGCGCCGGGCGGCTGGGGGCGCTCGCAAGGCGCACACACCCGATCGCCTTGATCCTGCTCAATGGCACCAGCCATGCGGCAGCTTACGGTTGTGCCGATGGGGCATCGCGATGGTGGGTCAGCCGCCCCAGAACAAGGAAGGCGCCATGAACGAAAAGATGACGGCAGGTGATCTGTGCAATCGCATCGTGACGATCGCCGAGCCCGGCCTGTCGGTCGTCGATGCCGCCAGGCTGATGCGCGAACACCATGTCGGTTGCCTGGTCGTGACGGAAGGTCCACGCGACGCGCGCAAGGTGGTGGGCATGCTTACCGACCGCGACATCGTGACCGCCATCGTGGCCAAGGGTGTGGATCCCGCCCGGCTCGTCGTCGAGGACGTGATGACGTCCGCCGTCGTGACCGTCGGCGAAGACGATACCGTGATGGACCTGCTCGACATGATGCGCACGAAAGGCATCCGGCGCGTGCCGGTCACGACGGTACAGGGCATGCTGGTGGGCCTGATGGCGCTGGACGACCTGCTCGAGATCGTTGCCGAGCAGTTGATGGCGGTGGTCAAGGCGATTGGTGCCGAACAGGCGCGCGAACGCAAGACACGAACCTGACAGGCGCAGTGGCCGCGGCATGGCGCACAGCCCGGGCCTTGCTTTTTCCCGGGCCGTCCGGGCCACGGCCTTGACCTGCGGCAAATCCAATACCCGCATGCCCGCGCATAATGAAACTGTGAGGCGCCTGCCGCACACCGATTCTTTTCGGGCTGGCGACGCGACACGGCTTTTGGGACCACCAGCACAAGGCGCGCATATGGCCACACGACAACAACAAGGACAACTGCAACATCCGCTTGCCGCAGCGACCGGGAGCCTGCGTCGTGCGGCGCACGGCGGGCGCCGCCTGCTGGCTGGTGC
>JBFJZP010000798.1:0-1720 GCA_041622095.1 Burkholderiaceae bacterium
GATTGACCGCGCTGCCCAGGCACTTGTTGTAGCGGGCGCGGATCGCCTTGTCGGCGTCGTTCTGCGGATTCTCGGGGAAGTCCGGCAGCTTGTAGCCCTTGGCCTGCAACTCACGAATCGCCGCGACCAGCTGGTTCTGCGACGCGCTGATATTGGGCAGCTTGATGATGTTGGTGTCGGGCAGCAGGGTCAGGCGGCCGAGCTCGGCCAGGTTGTCGGGCACCTTTTGCTCGTCGGTCAGGAACTCGGGAAATTCCCCCAGTATCCGGCCCGCGACCGAGATGTCGCTTTCGGCCACTTCGATGCTGGCCGCCGCGGCAAACCTGCGCACGATCGGCAAAAAGGCACAGGTCGCCAGGAACGGCGCCTCGTCGGTCAGGGTATAGATGATCTTGGATGGTTTAGCGGTCATTGTCGGCAACTTGGCAGGGTTGAGAGATCCTGGACGGACGCGGAGACTTTATTCGATTTCCGGGGGCTATCCAGTGCGGTTGGCCGCAGTTTGCTCCGGATCCCGCGACGGCCCATGGGTGTAGAGCATAAGAGATGTCAGTAAACCGGCCGATCCGGACATGCCTGGTCAAGATCGCAGCGCCAATTCGCGCCACCGGGCGACGACCAGCGTCTCGATGTCATGCACCCGCCGCCCGGTCGCCCGCATCACCGCATCGCGGTATGGCGGCATGTTGGTGCATTCGAGCACGATGTCCTGTACCGCCGGTGATCGACGTACCAGCGCCATGGCCGCGTCGACCACATCGCAGCTGGCCTGGGCCAGGTCCAGTTCCGTCTCGTTGCCCAGGATGCGCCGCTGCAACTCGCAGCCGGGTTGCAGGCCTTGCACCGGCGTCGCAGCGGGCACGCCGGCCGCATCCAGGACGGTGCGGCTGAGCGAGGCTGCGTCGAACGTGACAATGCCCGGGTGGGCAAACTGGCGGCAGGCCAGCAGGCTCGAGGTCCATACCGGGACCGGGACCGCATCGGCCAGTTGCTGCTGGTAAGAGGCCAGAAAACCGCAGCTCGTCGTGATCATGGCCGCGCCATCCTGCGCCAGGCGTAGCGCGGCATCGACGAATGGCGGCAGGAACGCCGGATCGGCATCCTGGACGATTCTGCGCGGCGAGGCCCCCGCCACAATCGAGAACCGCACCGGTATGCCATGGCGCTCGAACGTTTCGGCATTGCCGACGTCGCCTGGCGGCCGCGGGAAACGCGTGTCCAGCATCAAGACACCGAGGAAACCGGCAATATCCGAGCGCAGCATGAATCAACGAAGCGGCAAAGTGGCAAAGTGGCACAGAGGGCTCGATTATCGGTACCCGCAGCCCTCCAGGCCGGCGCGGTGTGCCGGCGGCAGGTATTACAGTGGCAAGCCTGCCCGACAATCCAGACCCTGATCCGCTTGCGATGAAAAACACGATTGCCATACTCGGCGCCGGCAGGGTCGGAGTGGCCTGTGCACTGGAGCTGCAGAGCCGGGGCTACCAGGTCACCGTCTACGATCCCGCGCCGCCCGGGCGCGAGACCTCGTATGGCAATGCCGGCGTGATAGCCCGCAGTTCACTGATACCGTTCAACCATCCCGGCCTGTGGGGCCAGCTGACCCGGCTGATCGGCAACCGGAGCGCAGGTTTTCGGTACGACCCGGCCTACCTGCTGCGCAACCTGCCGTGGGCCATGGGTTTCCTGGCTCGGGCTCGCCCCGGCGTGTTCGAGCAGA
>JBFJZP010000799.1:0-1717 GCA_041622095.1 Burkholderiaceae bacterium
AATCCGCGCCATCACCGACCTGCTGGAATTGCAAGGGTAAGTACGTATAGAAGCATTGACTGATGTTGTCGCCGGAAAGAACATAATCGGGCCAGCGTTGCTGGGTTGGCAGTCACGCCAGGCGACCGATGCCGGGCTGCCTTTGGATTTGTGAACGACAAGGAGACGAATATGCGCGTAAGAACATTTTGCACCGGCTTGGTGCTGGGCCTGGCCATGTCGGTGGCGATGGCGCAAGACATGGTCGTCTACCATATCAATGATTCAGGAGAGCAGGCCTTGGGTGGCTTGCGCAACGTCAAGAATCATCTGGACGTCGATCCGAGCGCGAAGATCACTGTCGTGACCCATGCCCAGGGCGTGGACTTTCTGATGGATGGTGCCAAGGACAAGAACGGGGGCTTGTATTCCGGCCCCGTCGCGGCGCTCAAGGCACGTGGCGTCAATTTCGAGATCTGCGAGATCACCCTGGTCAACCGCAATCTGAAGAAGACACAGTTCATCCTCGAGGCCGACTTCACACCGTCGGGCGTGGTGCGCCTGGCCAAGTTGCAGAAGCAGGGAGCTTCCTACATCAAGCCCTGATCGGGCGGGCCGGATGGGTCGACCAGACAGGTCGACCCACCGCTTGTCCCAGGCTGGCGCGCCACGTGCCGTCGCCAGCCCAGTCGGTTTCAGCCCAGCGTATCGGCCCAGATGTTGCGGGCCCAGGCCATCGCATAAACGGCCTCCTGCTCGGAACGCGCCGCCGACACCCCACCCGAACCCGCCACCGCCTTGAAGGTCTTCTCGGCCGCCACGTACTCGTGCACGCTGGCCACATGCACCACCTCGTCCGGACTGACGAAGCTGTAGCAGGTGTTGGTCAACATCGGCTGGGTGTTGGTCGGCAGGCCCTTGATCTGCGCAACGATCGACGCCGCCGCCACCTTGGCCTGGTTGTTCGCCATATGGCCGGACTTGGGCATGGCCGGCGCCGACTGGGTGGAGTCGCCCAGCACATGGATGCCGGCCGCGGCGGTTGATTCGAAGTTCAGGAAGTTGACATGGCACCAACGGCCGTTGGCGTTGGCCAGGCCGGTCTGCACTGCGATCGCCCCGGCGCGCATCGGTGGCACGACATTGAGTACATCGGCCTTGATCGGATCGTTGAAGTCGAAACGCAGGGTGCGGCTCGCCCCGTCGACCGCCACTGCCTTGTGCTGGGGCCAGTACTCCAGCAGGCCTGGATACAGATCGGCCCAGGCCTTCTTGAACAACGGACCCTTGGATGTCACGTCCTGGTTGGCATCGAATACCAGCACCTTGCTGCGCGGCTTGTATTTCTTCAGGTAGGCCGCCACCAGGCTGGCGCGTTCATAAGGCCCGGGCGGGCAGCGGTAGGGTGCCTCCGGAATGCTCAATGCATATACGCCACCATCGCGCATCGCCTGCAGCTGCCGGAACAGCGCCTGGGTTTCCGGCCCGGCTTTCCATGCGTGCAGGACCTGGCCTTCGGCATTGGCCTGGCGCAGGCCCCGGATCGCGTCGAACATCAGGTCGATGCCGGGCGACAGGACCAGGGTGTCGTATCGGATGTCGGCGCCGCCGGCCAGTCGCACGGTTTTCTTCCCGGCATCGATGGCGCTGACGCTGTCGCGCACGATCTGCACGCCGTGTTTGCTGCGCAGGCCCTCATAGGAGGTGGTGATGTCCGCCAGTTGGCGCACGCCGCCGA
>JBFJZP010000800.1:0-1698 GCA_041622095.1 Burkholderiaceae bacterium
GCAGCCTGAACAACGCGATGGCCGCGCGCGGGCGCAAGGGCAAGGCCGCCGACCTGGGCTTCAAGCCGAACAACGTGACGCGGGTGGTGTAGCGGGACACAGGCCGGCCCGGCGGACCTCGGCACGCGCCTGGACGGCGGGCCTGGCAAGCGGTCGACCGGCGGTCACCGGTCGACTGGCTGATACATCGTTCCCGTTCTGCATGCGCCCAACCAAGCAGGCGTAGCATCGGCAGGACGGGGCTCGTCCTGCCGGCGAATCATTCGATCACGGTAACGCCCGCATCCGACCGGCGGCCGTCCTTCGATGAAATGGGGTCGGTGCATGCCAGCCCGGCTTGTCAGGAGTTTGCCCATGGCCACTTTCTGGAATGTTCATTCGTTTGCATCGAAGCGCCGCACGCGCGTGTTCCCGGGCACCGCGCGGCCTGGCGGGCCGGATCGCGTCGATGCCGCCCGGTCGGTCTCGCATGGGGCTTTGCGCATGCGCCGGCTGCGCCGGTGGTCTGGATGTGGATTGGCCGCTGCCGCATTGTTCGTGCTGGCCGGCTGCGCCAGCCTGCCGGGAACCGTTGCGCCGGCGGTCACATCACAAGAAAGCGCCAGCCGGCGCGATGAACGGCCGGCACTTGCTGCCGCTCCGGTTGCGGGTCGCTTCGAATGCCAATGGGGTCCTGATTGCACGCTGGACGAAGTCCTGCACCGGGCGCATGCCTGTGCCTTGCTGGTCGTGCAGCGGGGCCGACTGGTCCATGCGTACTATGAACCGGCGAATACCCATTGCCATGAGGACGCGCGGTCCGATCCGAACGGTCCGGCAAAGCGCTACGGATTGGCATCCGTCGCAAAGTCCGTCACGTCCAGCCTGTTCGGTCATGCCTGGTCCGACCCGCAGCGCTATGGTCGCGTTGCGCTCGACGACAAAGTGTCGCAGCATGTGGCAGGACTGCCGCAACAGGGTCATATCAGTGCGGTGACGATTCGCCAGGCACTGACGATGAGCAGCGCTTTGGCGTTCGATGTGGAGCGCAATTGCCTGGAGACCTGTACATCGGACAATCCAGGCCCCTCGGGCAGCACCTTTCTCGCCGAGGCGTCGCAATACAAGAGCCGCAACTGGTGGCTGTTGCCAGGTCAGTCGTTCCGTTATTCCGCACTCGATACGACGCTGGTCGGCCTGGTTGTCGAGTCGGTGCTGGCCAGAACCCCTGATGCGCCGCCGCATATGGACGACGCGCTTGCGCAATGGTTTTTCCGGACCGGCGGCGGCCTGGCGCCGGGTTACTGGAAGCAGGACAAGTCGGGCGTTCCGAACCCGTTTTGCTGCTTTTATCTGACCGCGCCCCAATTGGCCAGCCTGGGCCAGGTGTTGCTGGATCATCTGAAGAACCGCCATCCGGTTGGCACGGTGTCACTGCGCGACTGGTTGCTGGAGCGCGTGATGGATGCAGCGGGCGACGGTTCCGAGCCGCGCAGTTTGAATCTCGGAGACGGACAAGGCCCCGCTGTGATCGTTTTGCTTGGCGTGAACGGTGTGGGGAAGACGACGCTCGCCGCGAAGTTGGCGCATCGCCTGATGCGGCAGGGACGCTCCGTGTTGTTTGCTGCGGCCGATACGTTCCGGGCCGGCGCCAGCGAACACCTGCAGATATGGGCCGATCGTCTTGGGGTGCCGTGTGTCGCCGGCTCTCCGGGGGGC
>JBFJZP010000801.1:0-1697 GCA_041622095.1 Burkholderiaceae bacterium
CAAGCCCGGCGACTGCGTCGGACCGGTCTGCGCAGACCCGGTTCACTTGAAAACGCCGAATACCTTCTTCAGGATTGCACTGCCGGTACCCACCGGATCCTGGCGGATCTTGCGCTCTTCCTCACCGATCACCAGGTACAGGCCGTCGAGCGTCTTGCCGGTCACGTATTGCTCGATATTGGCGTCTTCCTTGCTGACCAGGCCGATGCCGGCCGCCTTGGACGCGACACGGTTGTATTTGGATGCAAGCGCGACCTTTTGCGTCGCGGTGGTGACCACCGGCAGGAACTTGCCGGTCAGCGGCTCTCGGGTCTTGGCCGCAAAGAACTCGGTGACCGAGGTATCGCCGCCGGTCAGGATGTTCTTGGCATCGGTGACCGACATCGAGCGAATCGCATCCATCAGCAAGTCCTTGGCCATCGGAACCGCACTTTCCGCGGCACGGTTCATCGCGGTCACCAGTTCATCGACCCGCCTGCCTTGACCGAAGGTCTTGAGCAACTTGGCCGCATCGTCCAGGAAACCCGGCAGCGGAATCCGGACCTTGTCGTTGCCCAGAAAGCCGTCCTTGCGCCCGAGCAGGCTGATCGCAGCCTGGGCGCCCTTTTCCAGCGCGGTCTTGAGTCCCTGGGATGCTTCTCCGTCGGTCAGGTCGGCCAGCGACAAGGCATGGGCCTGGCCATAAACCATGGCGACCATGGCGGCCAGCATGCGCGTGGAGGTGTGATGGAATTGTCGGCGGTTCATGTGTTCGACCCTGTTTGCTTGTGTGGACTGTGCATATTGCCCCGACTGCCGGGCGATTGGCAAGCCGTAGCGCGCCATGCAGCAGGTGTTTTACCTTTGCCGGCGGCGGCTTGTTGATCCGGGTCAAGGCCTGGCCTTGGCATATCATTGCCACGCATCCCCCGCACTTCCACTCCGTCGCATGACACCCGCTGCATATGGCAACTGACTCGATCCGGGTTTGGGACCTGCCAACCCGCCTGTTCCACTGGTTCCTGGTCGTCGCTGTGATCGGCTCCGTAACGACGGCCCAGATCGGCGGCAATGCCATGGTCTGGCATTTCCGCTGCGGCTTCGCGATCGCCAGCTTGCTGCTGTTTCGGCTGGTCTGGGGTTTTGTCGGCGGACGCTGGTCGCGTTTCGCGTCCTTCATCTACAGTCCCGGCACGGTGGTCCGCTACCTCAAGGGGCAGGCCCGCCCGGAACACCGTGTCGGCCACAACCCGCTGGGCGCGGCATCGGTGTTCGCGATGCTGGCAGTATTGATCGCCCAGGTATCGACCGGCGTGGTGAGTGATGATGAAATCGCCGCGGTCGGGCCGTTCGCGCAGTTCGTCAGCAATGCGACGGTGTCGTGGGCAACCACCTACCACAAGGGCTGGGGCAAGACGATGCTGATCGCGCTGGTGGTGTTGCACCTGGCGGCGATTCTTTTCTACTATTTCGCCCGGCGTGACAACCTGGTCAAGCCGATGCTGGTCGGCGACAAGCCACAAGCGGCGGCACTGCCGTCGTCCCGGGATGACGCTGTGTCGCGCCTGGCTGCAGCCGTGGTGTTTGCGACATGTGCGGCGCTGGTCGCCTGGGCGGTGTCGCTGGGCACTTGAGCCGGCGGGTTACAGCCGGTGATGGCCATGGGGGAACTGCTGCTGCCGCAAACCGCGCGCGACTGGGACGACATCCGCAGCCTG
>JBFJZP010000802.1:0-1694 GCA_041622095.1 Burkholderiaceae bacterium
CCCTGGAATCCACGGCTGCGAATCGCGAGGGCCAGACCACGGCCGTGCGCGCCAACTACGTCATCGGCTGCGATGGCGCCCGCTCGAATGTCCGCCGCGCCATCGGCGGCACGTTGCACGGCGATGCCGCGCACCAGGCCTGGGGCGTGATCGACCTGCTGGCCGTCACCGACTTCCCCGACTTGCGCATGAAGTCTTTCGTTCGTTCACTGGACGACGGTATCCTGATGGTGCTGCCGCGCGAAGGTGGGCATCTCGTGCGCCTGTATGTCGAACTAGACAACCTCGGCGAAGACGAACGCGCCGCCGACCGCGGCATGAATGCCGACGACATCATCGCCAAGGCCCAACGTATCTTTAGTCCGTTCAAGCTGGACGTAAAAGAGGTGGTCTGGTGGTCGATCTACGAGATCGGGCACCGCCTGACCGACAAGTTCGACGACGTTCCTGACGACCAGGTGGTCACACAGTCACCTCGCGTCATGTTGGCCGGCGACGCGTGCCACACCCACAGCCCGAAGGCAGGGCAGGGCATGAACGTGTCGATGGGCGACACCTTCAACCTGGGCTGGAAGCTGATCTCGGTGCTGACCGGGCGGGCAGACCCCGCGCTGCTGCACAGCTACTCCGGTGAACGGCGCGCCGCTGCCAAGGGGCTGGTGGAGTTCGATCACAAATGGTCGCGTGTCGTTGGCGCCCGCGGTGAAGACGACACCAAGGACGGCCTGCCCCGCGTGGCGCGTGCGTTCGTCGACAACCTGCCTTTCACCTGCGGCCTGACGATCCAGTACGAGCCCGGCGCCCTGGTTGGCGCTGGCACGCACCAATCGCTGGCCACCGGCTTCGATATCGGCAAGCGCTTCCATTCCGCCCCTGTCGTGCGCCTGGCCGATGCCAAGCCGATGCAACTGGGCCATGTCATCGATGCGGACGCGCGTTTCCGGTTGTTCGTCTTTGCCCCCGCCAACGACGCGGGCAGCCCCGGTGGCGCCGTCGCCACGTTGTGCGACTGGCTGGAAAACGACCCGGCCTCGCCGGTGCGCCGCCACAGCGCGTCGGGCGAGGACCTGGACGCCGTGATCGACACCCGGGCGGTGTTCCAGCAGCAATTCCGTACGCTCGACTTCGCCGCCATGCCCACGCTGTTGCGTCCGCCAGTGGGCCGCTACGGCCTGTGCGACTACGAGAAGGTGTTCTGTGCCGAACTCAAGCGCGGCGAAGACATCTTCGAGCAACGTGGGATCGACCGGGACGCGGGCTGCATCGTCATCGTGCGCCCGGATCAATACGTGGGTCACATCCTGGCGCTGTCTGCCCGCGATGAACTGGCGGCGTATTTCACCGGCGTCCTGCGCGTGCGAGGCTGACCCGCCGCAAGGCCGGCCGCCTAAATGTGGTGTGTGTTGCCGGTGTCAGGCGTTGTGACCCGTTTCCCGAGGTGCCCACGATGGAAGAGCAGGGCCTCGAGCCACTGGATCTGCCCACCTGGTTTGCATTGAACAGTTGGACCAGGTCGGCAGACATCAAAGCCTAATAGGTTCTGTGCGGCCTGCGTGGCATGTGCCTGATCTATTCCGGCCGCGCCTGTGTTTCGGTTATTGTGTGCAACAGCAATTTCAACCCAATGGAGATTCCCGCCATGCCCGTCAAGCCACCTGCCCTGGAATTGATAGACAAACTTGTTTATGCCAATC
>JBFJZP010000803.1:0-1692 GCA_041622095.1 Burkholderiaceae bacterium
CTGCATCTCGCGCGTGACGATGGCGCCCGGGCCGCCGACGGCGGTGTGGATGGTCGGCACCTGGAACGGCACGTTGTCGGTGCCGGTGCGCAGCACCTGCAGCGGCGGCGCGGTGCGGCGCTGGCCCTGGCGGGACAGGCCGGTGGCCACGACGGTCACGCGGATCTGGTCGCCCAGGCTGTCGTCGTAGGCGGTGCCGTAGATCACCAGCGCGTCCGGCGAGGCGAAGGCGCGGATGGTGTTCATCGCCAGCTTGGACTCGGACAACTTCAGCGAACCCTTGGATGCGGTGATCAGCACCAGCACGCCCTTGGCGCCGGACAGGTCCACACCTTCGAGCAGCGGGCAGGCCACCGCCTGCTCGGCCGCGATGCGGGCACGGTCGGGGCCGCCGGCGGTGGCGGTACCCATCATGGCCTTGCCCGGCTCGCCCATCACGGTGCGCACGTCTTCGAAGTCGACGTTCATGTGCGCTGGCACGTTGATGATCTCGGCAATGCCGCCGACCGCGTTCTTGAGCACGTCGTTGGCATGCGCGAAGGCCTCGTCCTGGGTGATGTCGTCACCCAGCACTTCTTCCAGCTTCTCGTTGAGCACGACGATCAGCGAATCGACGTTGACCTCGAGTTCGGACAGACCGCTGTCGGCAATCAGCATGCGCCGACCACCTTCGAAGTCGAACGGCTTGGTGACGACGCCGACGGTCAGGATGCCCATCTCGCGTGCGACGCGGGCGATCACCGGCGCCGCGCCGGTACCGGTGCCACCGCCCATGCCGGCGGTGATGAACAACATGTGTGCACCTTCAATCGAGGCGCGGATCTCTTCCACCGCCTGCTCGGCCGCATCGCGGCCCTTGTCCGGCTTGCTGCCGGCGCCCAGGCCGGTCACGCCGAGCTGGATCGTCTTGTGCGCTGCGCTGCGGCTCAAGGCCTGCGCGTCGGTGTTGGCGCAGATGAATTCGACGCCGCCCACGTCGCAGGCAATCATGTGCTCGACCGCGTTGCCGCCGCCGCCGCCGACACCGATCACCTTGATCTGGGTGCCCATGTTGAATGTCTCTTCCTCAATCATTTCGATGCTCATGTTTTTCTCCAAATATGTTGCAGTTGCCTGAATTCGTCTTTTCTGCCTCTTGCCCGCCTCCCGGGTCGGGCGGTTTCGTACATCGCCATCGGTCATGGGGGCTGCCGCGGGCCAGCCAGGTCATGTTGCTGCCGTGGCGGTCGCCGCTCGGGCAACCGCGAATGAATGCGTGCAGGCGTGCCATCAGAAGTTCCCCACAAACCAGTCCTTGACCGTGCCGAAGGCATTGCGCATCGAGCCGCTCTTTTGCGCCACCTTGAGGCCACGCATGCGTGCCATGCGCGCTTCCTCGAGCAGGCCCATCACCGTGGCGGCGCGTGGTTGCGCGACCATGTCGGACAACACGCCGGAATACTTGGGCACACCGCGGCGCACCGGCTTCAGAAAAATGTCCTCGCCGAGCTCCACCATGCCGGGCATGATGCTGGAGCCGCCGGTCAACACGATGCCGGAGGACAAGACCTCTTCGAAGCCGGAGTCGCGCATGACCTGATGCACCAGCGCGAAGATCTCCTCGACGCGCGGCTCGATCACGCCGGCCAGCACCTGGCGGCTGAGCAGGCGCGGGCCGCGGTCGCCCAGGCCCGGCACCTCGACCTGGGTCTC
>JBFJZP010000804.1:0-1687 GCA_041622095.1 Burkholderiaceae bacterium
CCGCGCGCGGGTTGGGGTCAACGACGGGCGCAAGATGGTCCAGGATCCGGCGGCGCAGAGCGCCTTGGCCAATGCCATGGTCTGTGTCGACGAGTGCAAGACAGTGCTCTACCGCAACTTCGAATTTATGCTGCAACGGGCCCGGGAGGGCGCGCCGCTGGCGATGGCCGAGCGGGTGAAGATGCGCTACGACTCGGCGCTGGTCGCCGACAAGTGCGCACGGGCGGTGGGCGAGCTGATGTTCAACAGCGGCGCCTCGACCATCTTCCGCAGCCACGCGATCAACCGCGCCTTCCGCGACATCCACACCGGCCGCGCGCACGTGGCCAACAGCCCGGCCAAGTACGGCTGGAACCTCGGCGGGGTGAGCATGGGCCAGGACAGCAGCGACTTCTTCCTCTGAGACCCGCTCGGCGCAGGCCGGGCTTCAGTCCCGTCTGCACCCCAATGGGCCCGCCTCTGTGCGGGCCTTTGCATTTCCCCGGCAGGCGGCGAGCGAGCTGGCCTTCAGGCCATTGCAAGTAGTCTGTTTGGGGGATTCCGCCGGCCCCTCGATCCTCGACCATGCGCGCAAGGCCTAGGGATTCCCAGGCTCAACCGAATCCAGAACAAGAAGGGCTAACGAATGAAATTCTCCCTGATCTATGAGGCACAGACAGTCGACTCCAGCCGCGCCGGCGACCGCAAGGTTTTCGATGACACGGTCGAGCAGGCGGTGCTTGCCGACCAGCTCGGCTTCGACACCTTCTGGTGCGTCGAGCACACCGCGCTGAGCAACTACTCGCACATGTCCGCGCCGGAAACCATGCTGGCCTTCGTCGCCGGCAAGACCGAGCGCATCGGCATCGGCCATGGCGTGGTGTGCCTGCCGCCGGCGATGAACCACCCGGTCAAGGTGGCCGAGCGCATCGCCACCCTCGACCTGCTGTCCAAGGGCCGCGTGCACTTCGGCGTCGGCAAGGGCGGCACCCAGCAGGAGGCCGGCACTTTCGGCTACGACCTGGCGACCCTGCAGCCGCAGATCGACGAGGCCATGTACCTGATCCCGAAGATGTTCGTGCAGGACGAGATCGAGCACCACGGCGACTTCGTGCAGATCCCGTTGCGGCCGATCCACCCCAAGCCCTACCAGGACCCGCACCCGCCGATGTACCTGGCCTGCACCAACACCGAGTCGCTCAAGCGCGCCGGCGAGCGTGGCATGGGCGCCTTGGTGCTGGGCTTCGGCGGCCCGGAGGAAATCGCCAAGAAGGTCGCGGTGTACCACGAGGCCTGGGACACGCGTGAGCTCAAGGATCAGGTGGGCTTCCGCCCCAACCGGCATATCGCTGCGCTGTGCCCGGCCATCGTCCTCGACGACAACGAGACCGCGCGCAAGATCGGTATTCGCGGCCAGCGTTACTTCATGGAGTCGCTGTCCTACTGGTACGCCGGCGGCGAGCGGCCGGACCCGGAGAAGTGGAAGGACGACACCTTCGTCGACGGCAACGGCCAGGCGGTGATCAAGTCGCGCTTCGCCTCGGAAGAGGTGACGGTGGACTTCTCCGACCCGACCATGTCGATGATGAACCCCAACCACGCCTACGGCACGGTCGAGGACTGCATCGGCTACGTGCAGCGCCTGATCGACGCCGGCGCCGACGAGATCCTGTTCATCTGCCAGATGGGTACGGTGCCGCAGTGGGCG
>JBFJZP010000805.1:0-1684 GCA_041622095.1 Burkholderiaceae bacterium
CGCCGCCATAAGCGGGTGGTGGCACGATGGTCTGGTACTGCGTGATTTCGCTTGTCCGGTAGGTGCCGGGTACAGCGCTGGTCTGGGCTGTGCCATGGGTCGCCCCGATCGGCGTGATCTGAAGGCGGACGGTCGGCCCGGGATCGCTGGGCATCTGCACCGAATACGACTTGCCGGCATATTCGTACACCACCTCGTGGTACACGACCCGGTTCTCATAAGTCACATAGGTGGTGCAGTTCCGCACCTGCTGGACCTGGTCGTGCGACCGGCTGTCCAGCCGATCCCCGATGACGGCGCCACCGATCATGCCGATCACCGTGCCGGCGGTGCGGCCACCACCGTGGCCTCCACCACGGCCGATGGCGTGGCCGAGGGCCGCACCGGTGATCGCGCCGACCACCGCACCGCCGCCGGAGGATGTGCCGGGCACCACAACCGACTCCAGGTTGCAATATTGCTGCGGTACCGCGACCTGTTGAAAAACCGGGGTACTCGACAACACCCGCCCGACCTCCTCGGCCCCGGCCCAGGTGCAGGCACTTGCCGCAGCGAGTACGAGAAAGCGTGATGTCATGGGATGCTCCTGCGCGCTGGCGGATAGGACCATCCTACTGCGGTGCTTGCCGGCGTGGGGCATGCGCCGCTCCATGCGGCGGTAACAATTGGCAAGCGGGCACCCCGGGGCGGCGCCGCTCGCAGGTTGCACCGGCAGCAGCTGCCGGCGGCGGGTCAGAGCGTCTTGAAGACCTCGCGCGCAGCCGCGATGGTCTCTTCGATGTCGGCGTCGGAATGGGCTGCGCTGACGAAGCCGGCCTCGTACAGGGCCGGCGCGAAATAGATCCCGCGGTCGAGCATGCCGTGGAACAGTTTGTTGAAGCGTGCGCTGTCCGAGCGCATCACCTGCCCGTAGTTCTGCGGCAAGGTCTCGAGCAGGAAGAAGCCGAACATGCCGCCTTCGCTGTCGCCGCAGAATGGAACCCCCGCCTCGCGCGCCGCCGCGCTCAAGCCTTCGACCAGTGCGCCGGACTTGGCCGCCAGGCCTTCGAAGAAACCCGGCTTGGAAATCTCGGCCAGCGTGGCCAGGCCGCAGGCGGTGGCCACCGGGTTGCCGGACAAGGTGCCAGCCTGGTAGACCGACCCGAGTGGCGCCAGGTGCTCCATGATGGCGCGTTTCGCGCCGAATGCCGCCAGCGGCATGCCGCCACCGATGACCTTGCCCATGATCGTCATGTCGGGCGCGAAGCCCGGGATCGACTTCGCGTAGACGCTTTGGGCGCTGCCCATCGCGACACGGCAACCGGTCATGACCTCGTCGAACGCCAGCAAAGCGCCATATTCGGTGCACAACTCGCGGCAGCGTTGCATGAACGCGACACTGGCACGGACAAAATTCATGTTTCCGGCGATGGGTTCAATGATCACGCAGGCCAGTTCCTTGCCGTGCAGCGCGAACGCCTCTTCCAGCTGGGCGATGTTGTTGTATTCCAGCACCAGCGTGTGCTGTACCACCTCCGGCGGCACGCCGGCGCTGGTCGGGTTGCCGAAGGTCGCCAGTCCGGAGCCGGCCTTGACCAGCAAGGCGTCTGCATGGCCGTGGTAACAACCTTCGAACTTGTTCAGCTTGTGCCGGCCGGTGAAGCCGCGGGCCAGGCGGATCGCGCTCATCGCCGCTTCGGTGCCG
>JBFJZP010000806.1:0-1683 GCA_041622095.1 Burkholderiaceae bacterium
GGCGGCGTGAACATCGCCGGAGTCGCGGCCGAGGCCTGAAACCGCTATCACGCGGCGGCCCCCCATTGCCGCCCGCCAAGGTTGGAACCACCATGAAAAGACGCAACTTCCTCAAGGGCAGCCTGATCGGCGCAGCCATCCCGGCACTCGCCGCCAGCAGCCAGGTCAGTCTGGCCGACAGCCTGGCAGCATGGAGCGCCGGCAACCTCGATATGGCCGTTTCCGACGCGCGCTTTGCCGCCAGCCGGCGTTTTGGCAGTGCCGCGCAACAGGCCGGTCTCAAGCACTGGGCGATCGATGGCGACGTCACCGGCCTGTGGTACGAACAACTTGATCCGCAATGGCGCAAAGGCCCGGCAACCATCGCCGGAATGACCGCGCGCCAGCCGTTGTTCATCCTCGAACGCCTGGCCTGGGATCGCGGCATGCGTGTCGTACTGCGCGTGGAGCACGAACAACTGGCCGACGGCAGCATCCAGCACAGGCTCAATGCGCCGGCCCATCAACTGACCGATCTGACCCGCCTGCTGCACGGCCGCGACGACTGGAGCGAGCGCCTGGCACGGCTCAGTGGCAGTTGCTCGTGGGGGCTGGCCCACACGCCCTGCGCCGAGGCGCTGGCGTACTCGCCCGCCAGCGACCGCCAGCCCCCTCTGGTCAGCTGGGTGATTGCCCGCGCCTGACCCCGCGCCTTGCGCGCTCCCATTTTCAGACTATTAGGAACCGTCCATGCGCCAGCCTCCCGGCATCCCCCCCCAGGACTTCGCCGAAGCCCTCCGTCTGTTCGCCGAAGTCGTCGGCCAGGAATGGGTGTTCACCAGCGATGAAGACCTGCACCTGTACCGCGACGCCTATTCGCCCTATTGGGGCGAGCCGGAAGAACGCGTCGCCTCCGCCGCAGTTGCCCCCTCTTCCAGCGACGAGGTGCAGCAACTGATGCGCATCGCCAACCGCTTGAAGATCCCCATGTACCCGATTTCCACCGGCAAGAACCTCGGTTACGGCGGCTCCGCGCCGACCTGGTCCGGCTCGGTGGTGCTCGACCTCAAGCGCATGAACCGCATTCTGGAAGTCAACGAGAAGCAGGCCTATTGCGTGGTCGAACCTGGGGTCAGCTACTTCGACATGTACCGCTACCTGCAGGAAAAGAACATCAAACTGTGGATCGACGTACCCGACCCGGGCTGGGGCAGCATGCTCGGCAATGCGGTCGACCGCGGTGCCGGCTACACCTCCTCGCAGTTCCGCAACCACTTCGACGCCCACTGCGGCATGGAAGTGGTGCTGGCCGACGGCGAAGTGATGCGCACCGGCATGGGCGCGATGCCCGGCTCGGAAACCTGGCAGATGTACAAGACCGGTTTCGGCCCCTGGGTCGACGGCATCTTCAGCCAGTCCAACTTCGGCGTGGTGACCAAGATGGGCTTCTGGCTGATGCCCGAGCCCGAAGCCTTCCTCAAGGGCGTGGTGCACCTGCCGCGCTACAAGGACATGATTCCGCTGGTGGACATCATGACCCACCTGGAGAACACCAAGGTCTTTACCGGCTACCCGGACATCAACAGCCCGGTGCTCGGCACCCCGAGCCTGGCCGGCCTGCACGACTTCCTCGCCCACGGCCCGGAAGCCCGCGACGCCGAGTATATGACCCTGCTGCAGCGCGGCGCGGCCCCCGAGGAGTAC
>JBFJZP010000807.1:0-1679 GCA_041622095.1 Burkholderiaceae bacterium
GACAGCAAGGACCACCTGGACATCGCGCCACACTGGGCACTGTTCCCCGGGCTGGCGATCTTCCTGGCGGTGCTGACCATCAGCTTCATCGGTGACGGGTTGCGCGACGCGCTCGACCCGCGCAAGGTCTTATGACGCAGCACCTGCTGGACATCCGCGGCCTCAAGACGCATTTCAAGACCGACGACGGCTGGCTGCATGCGGTCGATGGCGTCGACATCGCGATCGATGCCGGCGAGACCGTGGGTGTGGTCGGCGAATCGGGATGCGGCAAGTCGGTCACCGCGATGACGGTGCTCAAGCTCGTCCCCATGCCGCCGGGGCGCATCGTCGCCGGCCAGGTGTTGTGGCAGGGCCGCGACCTGGTGCCGCTGACGAACACCGAGATGCGGCGCATCCGTGCCAAGGAAATCGCCATCATCTTCCAGGAGCCGATGACCTCGCTGAACCCGGTCTACAGCATCGGCGAGCAGATCGCCGAATCGGTCCGCGAACACGAGGGCATGAGCCGCAAGGACGCGATGGACCGCGCCATCGAAATGCTCAAGCTGGTGCGTATCCCGACCCCGGAGCGCCGGGTGCGCGACTATCCGCACCAGTTCTCCGGCGGCATGCGCCAGCGCGTCATGATCGCGATCGCGCTGGCCTGCCGTCCCAAGCTGCTGATTGCCGATGAGCCGACCACGGCGCTGGACGTGACCATCCAGGCGCAGATCCTGGACCTGCTGGGCGAACTCAAGTCCGAGTTCGGCATGGCGGTGATGCTGATCACCCATGCCATGGGCGTGGTGGCCGAGAGCACGCAGCGGGTGATCGTCATGTACGCCGGCAAGGTGGTCGAGGAGGCCTCGGTCGAAGACCTGTTTGCCCGGCCGCGCCATCCCTACACCCAGGGATTGATCCGCTCGATACCGCGCATCGACACCGCGGCGATCCACAAGGTGCGGCTCGAGGCGATCGCCGGGACGGTTCCCAAGCTGATCGCACCGGCCGAAGGTTGCCGCTTTGCAGCCCGCTGCAAGTATGCGCGGGCCGAATGCACGCTGGCCAATCCGCCGCTGCGCGAGGTCGCACCGGGCCACAAGGTGGCATGTATCCTGGAAGAGGCCGCCGCATGAATGCCTCGACCCCAGCCGCCACGACCGCCACGGCGCCAGACGCCGCGAAACCGGGCGCACCGCTGCTCAAGGTCGAGAACCTGGTCAAGCATTTCCCGATCAAGGGCGGCCTGTTCGGCCGTGTCGTCGACAAGGTGCATGCGGTAGACGGCGTCAGCTTCGAGATCGCTGCCGGCGAGACGCTGGGCCTGGTCGGCGAATCCGGCTGCGGCAAGAGCACCACCGGTCGCTGCATCCTGCGCCTGATCGAACCCACCAGCGGCCAGGTCACCTTCGACGGCCAGGACGTCACCGGCGCCGACAAGGACGCGTTGCGCGCGCTGGCGCGCTCGATGCAGATCATCTTCCAGGATCCGTACGCCTCGCTCAATCCCCGCATGACGGTGGGTGCGATCATCGGCGAGGCGCTGACGATCCACAAGCTGACGAAGAACGCGCGCGAATACGAGGACCGCATCGTCGACCTGCTCGAGACCGTGGGCCTCGCCGCCGACCACATGCGCCGCTACCCGCATGAATTCTCCGGTGGCCAGCGCCAGCGCATCGGCATCGCCAGGGCCC
>JBFJZP010000808.1:0-1670 GCA_041622095.1 Burkholderiaceae bacterium
ACCGCGTCCTGGAACTGCAGTGCCAAGGCGCCGGCCTGCTCCTCGGACAGCACCATTGCCTCGGCCGACACCGTGATCGCACCGGCGCCCGTCACCGCGTCCCTGGCATTGAGCACCAGATTGACCATTACCTCGGCAAACGGCTCGGGATTGGACTGCACCACCATCCCATCCTCTACCGGCAACAGGCGCAGTGACGCTGGGGTGACTACCAAGCCCTCGAGCACTGGCAACAAAGCCGCCAGTGCCGGGGCCAGCGCAATGGTGTGTTGCCCCTGCCCCGGCAAACGGCGCCGTCCGAATGAGTGCAACTGGGCCACGATGTCCGCCCCGCGATCCGCCGCCATCATGACCTGGTCCAGCGTCTGGCGCAGATGGGGGGCCAGCGCAGGATCGAGGCTTGCCATCTCGGCACCACCGAGCACGACCGTCAGCAGGTTGTTGAACTGGTGCGCGACACCGCCGATGATGCGTTCCATGGTATCGACGCGCAGGCTTTCCATGATCAGGCGCTGCTGCCCGACGACTGCCGTCGTGTCATTGAACAGCCACAACCAACCTGACAGCGCAGGTGAATCGATGCGACGTGCACGCACCTCCCAATGCGCGGCACCGATCTGAAATGGCTGGGGGCCTTCGTTGAACATGTCGGACGATGCCCGGCCGTCGGTGACTCGCAGGCCGGCAAAGATTCGACGCAAGGCTGCCGTCACCTTGCCGACGGCGGATTCAGCCTGCGGTATCAAGAGCAAGTTGCTGGCTGCCGGGTTCATGAATACTGTCGATTCGGTGTTGTCGAGAAACACCACCGGTGACTCGACATGCCGGACCAATTCAGCCATGCGTTCGCTGGCCACGCGCTCCGCGCGCGCGCGACCGCCGCGATGAAACAAGCCTGCGAGCACGTTCATCACCTGTGCGAGCGCCAGGTGCAGGCGTTCCCGATTCTTGTTGGCCTCGGCAAACGCCGCCACCAGCGTCCAACTGCTGTCTGGTACCGGGCCGATCCAGCCCAACGCGGGTCGCCGACCGCAGACCATGGTCCAGGCACTGGAAACCCGGCTGCGGCCCAGGTCGACGAAATCGCCCTTGTCCAGCCGAGTCCCCAGCCCGGACAGGTCCAGCTCGAGCAGTTGCGCATCGGAAGAACTGTCGATGACCATCAGCGACGCTTCGTTCTTCGCCTGCGCGATTGCCACCCAGTCGCAAGCCAGCGCGTCGCGTGCCAGCAGCAGGGCGGAGCGAATCGGCCCATCGCCGCAAGCACCAAACGAGGCCGACATGGCCGTACTCATAGGTGTGCTTCCAGCGCCAGCAGCAACTCCTTTGGCGCGCTCAGTTGGGGCAGATGCCCCGTTGCATCGATCCAGTGCAGCAAACCATCCGAGATCTGTGAGGCCATGTACTGTGCCACTTCGGCGGGAACCGCAATATCGTCCCGGGTATGCACCAGCACCGTGGGCACCCGCAGTTGTGGCAGGATGGATCGCAGGTCCGACTCGAAGATGACCTTGGCCACTGCCGCCGCGATGTCCGGCCGCATGGCCAGCAACCCGGAGGCAAATTCCTCGACCGGTCCCGGTGCCCCGGTCCCGACCGCGGCCGGCGCAAAACCCGCGACCCAGGTAGCGTATTGGGTCCGCATCGCGTCCAGAATCGTGTCCAGATCC
>JBFJZP010000809.1:0-1668 GCA_041622095.1 Burkholderiaceae bacterium
CCCTTGAGTTGCAGCAGCAACCAGGGCAGCAGGATGAAGTAGCCGATCAGCTCCAGGAAGGTGGAGAGAAAGATGCTGACCAGGCCCCGCCGCGCATGCGGATGTGGCTTATGGATGAGGTTTCCCGCAGAGTGTGCGCCCACCTTGCCGGCCCGGTTCGCGACTCAGGCGGCGCCAGCCGGGTCTCGGGCCTGCAGCAATGCGGCCGCCACCTCCGCAAAGCCGGCACCACGCTCCGCCATGGTGACATAACGCGGCAAATGCTCCAGTTCCGGCAGGAACCGGCGGATGTTGGCCACGCCGACCGCATGCGCGAAGGATTCGAACATTTTCTGGTCGTTGGTCGAATCTCCGACATAGGCCCAGCGGTCGCGTTCCAGATCCAGGTCGCGGCCATACAACTCGCGCACGATCCAGCGCGCGCCTTCGAGCTTGTTGTGCGCCCCGTACCAGCCGTTGACATGGATGCTGCTGACGGTGGCGGTCATGCCTTCGGACTGCATGATGGCCACCACCTGGTTGATCTGCTCCGGGGCCAGCAGGGTGAATTCGCTGTGGTCGATCGCGATATCGGTTTCGCGGCCGGGCGAGTCCTGGGCCATGGTGCTGCCGGGTACCTCGCGCAGGATGCGCGCGGCAACCTGTTGCATGCGCCGGAAATTGCCTTCACGGGTGGTGGCATCCTGCTGGTACAGGCGGCGCAGGCCGGTCGGCACCTCGCCATGGGGCGAATGGGCCATTTGCCGGACCAGTGCCACCGCGCCGTTTTCCGCCACGATCGCGTCCACCGGCCAGCTTCGCGCAAAAGGCATGCTCCAGCCGACCGGGCGACCGGTGATCGCAATCACATGCCGGCCGGCTTCCCGGAGCTGGGCCAATGCGGCCAATGCGTCCTCGGTGATGACGCCTTCTGTCGTCAATGTGTCGTCAATGTCGGTGAAAACGCCAAATACCTGGCGTCTGTCCGCCGCGGGCCATGCGCTGAGTGGCAACATTTGTCGTCTCCGGGTCAAGCGGATGCTTGCAGTGCCAGCCCGGCGTGTTCGCGCAGGGGATGGAAGTGGATCTTCGGGAACCGCTCCTGCGCCAGCCGCACGTCGTACGGCGACGTGGTCAGGTAGGCCAGGGTGTCGGCCGCGTCCAGCGCCATGCGCATCGGATAGGCGTCGGTGAAGGCACGCAGTTCCTGAGGGGTGTCGGCGGTGATCCAGCGCGCGCCGACATACTGGCAGGACTCGAGCCGGATATCGGCGTCGTATTCGCCCTTGAGCCGGTGTTGCACCACTTCGAACTGCAACTGTCCGACCGCACCCAGCAACATCGGGCCGCCGACGTGGGGTCGAAAGACCTGGATGGCGCCTTCTTCGCCCAACTGCGCCAAACCTTGCTGCAATTGCTTGGTACGCAGCGGATTTTTCAGGATCACCGTCTGAAACAGCTCCGGCGCGAAGAACGGCAGTCCGGTGAACTGCAGTGCCACCGATCCGTCGGTGATGGTGTCGCCGAGTTGCACGCCGCCATGGGTGGTGAAGCCGACGATGTCGCCGGCATACGCCTCCTCGACCGCCTCGCGGCGCTGGCTCATGAAGGTCACGACGCTGGTCGGCCGCAGTTCCTTGCCGGTGCGCTGCACCTTGAGTTTCTTGCCGGGCGTGTATTTGCCGGAGC
>JBFJZP010000810.1:0-1667 GCA_041622095.1 Burkholderiaceae bacterium
AAGCAGGACTTCGGCGGTCGCGTCCTCACGGTGCAGGAGGACATGAGCGACCTGGGTCGCTCCGGCTTCAATGACCGGATCTCATCGGTCGAGGTGTTCGGCGCGCATTGGGAAATCTGCCGCGACCGTGGCTTCGCCGGTCCGTGTATCGTGCTGCGCGAAGGCCGTTATCCATCGCTGGCCTCGATGGGACTGGAAAACCGTGTGTCCTCGATCCGCGAACTGGTGCGGGACAACGGGCCAGGCTCGAGCGCGCCGCGTGTCCAGTTCTTCGAGAAGGACGGCTATCGCGGCAAGTCCTTCACAACGCAGTCGGACCTGGCGGACTTGCGCCAGACTGGTTTCAACGACCGCGGCTCGTCGGTCCAGGTGGATGGTGGCCCGTGGGAGTTGTGCCGGGACAGCGCCTTCAACGGCCCGTGCGTCGTGCTGCGCCAGGGCCAATATCCGTCGCTGGCGTCGATGGGCCTGGACAACCAGGTCTCCTCGGCACGAATCGTCGGCCGGGACATGCGCCGGGTTGACAACCGTGCCAACAATGCCCCGACTGCACCTGTCTACAACGCGCGCCGGCGCGGCAACGAGCAACTGTTCGACGCGCAGGTGACGTCGGTCCGCGCCGTGGTTCAGACGCCGGAGAAACGCTGCTGGGTCGAACGCGAACAGGTCAGCGTCGACAACCGCAACAAGATACCGGGCGCCATCATCGGGGCTGTCATCGGTGGCATTCTCGGACACCAGGTCGGAGGCGGCAGGGGCCGCGACCTGGCCACGGTCGGCGGCGTGATTGCCGGGGGCGCCGTCGGCGCGTCGGTCGGCGGAGGTGCCACAACGCAGGAGCAGGACGTGGAGCGTTGCGAAACACCTCAGGCACAGGCCCGGCCCGAACTGTGGGATGTGAGTTACGTCTTTCGCGGCCAGGAACACCGTGTCCAGATGACGACCGAGCCCGGCGCGACGATCACCGTCAACCGCAACGGAGAACCAAGGGCCTGACCTCTCAGCGCTGGGCAGGCGTGTTGATCGCAAACACCGGCACGGCCGCCGACTTGCCCTTGAACAGGACTTCGCCCAGCGCATCCAGCGCCACCAGGTCGGCCAGTGCGACCCGGGTCTGGCCATCGAGCAGGATGCCGCGCTGGACCTCCTTCGTATGGGCCTCCAGCCGCGCCGCCAGGTTGACGGTATCGCCGATGCAGGTGTAGGTGGCGCGTTGCTGGGTGCCGGTATAGCCGGCCACCACCTCGCCGGATGCAATGCCGATGCCTATGCGGATCGGCTCCTTGTCCATGCCGACCCGCTCGACGTTGAACAATTCGATCATCTCCACCATGTCCAGCGCCGCCCGCACCGCCGCCAGCGGCGCATCGTCCAGCGGCTGCGGCGCACCGAATATCGCCATCAGGCCGTCGCCGATCATCTGGTTCACGACCCCACCGTGGCCGCTGATGGCGTCGAACATCAGCGTGTAGTAGGTGTTGAGCAACTCGATCGTTTCCTCCGGCGGCTGCGACTCCACCAGCGACGTGAAGCCGCGGATGTCAGAGAACATCACGGTGCACGACACGCGCCGCCCGCCCAGCGAGAAACCGGACTCGGCCATGTCGTCCGCCACCTCCGAGGTCGCAAAACGCTGGACCTGTTCCTTCTGCTGGTCACGCAGGCGC
>JBFJZP010000811.1:0-1665 GCA_041622095.1 Burkholderiaceae bacterium
CAGATGGGCGACGCCGGCGAGCAAGGCGACCGGGGTCTCGACCCTTGGATTGGATGCCATCAGCAAGCCGTGCACGATGTCGGGCGGGAAGTTCCAGCGCCGCGCCAGTTCGGCGGTCACTTCGCCCTCGTCGAAGCCGCAGGCCGCGCGTTCGCGCGCCCAGCGTTCGCCCGGCGCGCAGGGTTGTTGCTCGATCGTGGCCACCTGGTCCGGCAAGGCCTGGGCAATGATGAGTTCGCCCAGGCGCAGCATCAGGCCGACCAGCCATGCATTTTGCGGGTCGAGGTCGTGCCGGTCGGCCAGGCCGCTGCCCAGCCACTGGGCATAACCGGCGCAGTCCATGCTGTAGCGCCAGAAATCGGTGCTGTCCATGCCCTCCGGAATCGAGAACGCATTGTGCAGACAGGCGGACAAGGCCAGCGTGCGGATCCTGGACAGGCCGACCAGCTGCAGCCCATGCATCAGGCTGGACACCTTGCGTGATTGTCCGAACGCGGCGCTGTTGGCCAGTGCCAGCAGCTTGGCGGTCAGGGTCGGGTCCTGCGCGATCAGGTCATGGATTTTGCCCAGCGGGGTCTTGGGGTTGTCCAGTGTGTTGATCAGCGCCAGGCCGACTTCCGGCATGACCGGTAGCGCCACTGTCTTGAATAGCTCGTTGATGTCCGCCATGATCGGAACTCCTGTTGGATGACGCTTGCGGTCGAATCGGTGGGTATGCGGCGGCAGACCGACATCCTGCGGGGAACACCCGGGCCATCCAGTCTTGCCACAATAGCGGTTTATCGCATATTTGTCCGAACGCCATGGCTTTTGTCGGTTGCTCCCTGTTGCATGTGCCGTTCTCGGCCGAAGGATCGCCATGACGCGGCCGATCGAACCCGGCACCCGCCTGGCCAAGACCGACAAGGGTCGCCAGGAAGTTGCGCAACGATCGGGCGCGTTGTCGGCGGTGCAGCGGCGTCTATTGATCCTGGTGGACGGTCAAAAGACGGTCGACGATCTGGGCGCGTTCGCGCGGGTGGGTGAACTGGACGATGCCTTGCGGCATTTGTTGTCGGCCGAACTGGTTGCACCCCAAGGTGCCGATGTCGTGCTCGCACCTGCGGCGGCCGACGGCTTTTCGCATCCGGCGCCGCAGCGGCCGCCTCGGGCGGCCACCGATCCGCAGGTTTTTGCGCAGGTGCGCGACGATGCGGCGCGTTTCGTGCACAACCGGCTGGGCGATGCTGGCGAGCCGATTTGCGAGGCGATCGGGCGCTGCCGCAATCCGCAGGAGTTGCGGGCCTTGCTGCGGGGTGTCGAAGTGTTCGTGGGGCAGCGGCTGGACCCGGCCACCACCCAGGCGTTCGCCCGGCATTTCGGCAGCCTCCTGCTCTGAGCGGCCGTGAATGTCCGGCGCCTGCGTCGCATGCCGGTGCACCTGTGTCCGGACGGTGGCGCGGTGGTATTCTTTCCGGAGATGCGCCGCCCGGCGTCCGCTCCGGACCTGCTGTCCATGCCCACCCAACAGTAGGAATCCTGTCGACATGATCCATGTGATTGCCATCATCACCACCCATCCAGGGCAACGCGACAAGGTGCTCGAGGCGTTTCGCGCCAACGTGCCGGCAGTGCGCGCCGAGGCCGGCTGCATTGAATATGCGGCGGCGGTCGACCTGGCCGACG
>JBFJZP010000812.1:0-1664 GCA_041622095.1 Burkholderiaceae bacterium
GGTCGGACGCCTGGCAGGCGGACTGGCGCACGACTTCAACAACCTGTTGACCATTGTCGTGGGAAATGCCGACGCATTGGCCGATGAACTCGTGCACCGACCGGATCTGCGTGTCTTGGCCGAGATGACGCGTGATGCGGCAGAGCGCGGCGCAGAACTTACCCGTCGCCTGCTGGCGTTGTCGCGACAGCAGGTACTCGAGCCGCGCACGGTGGATGTGAATGCACTGGTGCTCGGCATGGTCGAGCTGCTGCGGCGCAGTCTGGGCGAGACGGTGGAGATGCGGGTGCAGACCGAACCCGACCTGCGGACCGCCTTCATCGATCCTTCGCAGCTCGAAAGCGCGATCCTGAACCTGTGTGTGAATGCGCGCGACGCCATGCCGCAGGGGGGGCACCTGGTGATCGAGACGCGCATGATCTGCGTCGAGGAACTGTTCCAGGAATCAGGGTACGTGCGAAATGTGGACGATCTGCTTCCCGGCGAATATGTGCGCATCTCGGTGCAGGACACCGGTTGCGGCATGTCTCCTGAAGTACTGGAACGCGCGTTCGACCCGTTTTATTCGACCAAGGAGATGGACAAGGGGAGCGGCCTGGGCCTGGCCATGGTGCATGGGTTTGCCCGCCAGTCGGGCGGTACCGCGAGCCTGCGCAGCGCGCCGGGCGCAGGTACCACGGTGAGCATCTACCTGCCGCGGGCGGCCGGCAGTGTCGACGAATTGCCTTCCGAGCCGGAAACACAACCTGGCCCGCAGGTCGCGGCTCGCATCCTGCTGGTAGAAGACGATGCGATGGTGCGCGACTATGCGAGTCGGCTGTTGCGCGGCCTGGGTTACCCCTTGCTGGTGGCCGGAAATGCGGCCGAAGCGATGGTCTACCTGCGCTCCGACGAGCCGATTGACCTGCTGTTCACCGATGTGGTCATGCCTGGCGGCATGAGCGGTCCGGAATTGGTCGAGTGGGCCCAGCGGCTGCGTCCGGGCATGGCAGTGCTTTACACCTCGGGATACACCGACAACCAGCTGCTGGGCAAGGAGGGGGAGCCTGAACCGCTGCTGCTGTGCAAACCCTACCGGCGCCAGGCTCTGGTACAGATGGTGCAGCAGGCCTTGCTGGGCACAGCCTGCGTGGAGACCGAGCATGACTGAGCTGACCCTGTCGGCGGTTGCCGGTGCCGTCGCCGCGCAACCCGCGGGATGGCGCAAATTTCGGGTGGCGCATGGAGTGGTGCCCTTGCTGTGTGTAGTCGTGGCGGGGCTTTCCTTGTTGACCATGGTGTCTTGGGCGATGCAGTGGCATGGCGTGGTGCGGCTACGCCCTGGTGTTGCGCCGATCCAGTTCAACACCGCTCTGTCCCTGTTGTTGCTGGCTGCCGCGGTCGCGCTGGCCAGTCCGGCGCGGCGCTGGCTACCCCGTGTTGCGGCAACGTTTGCTGCGGCCTTGGGCATGGTGACGCTGATCCAGTATGTCGGGCATCTGGAACTGGGCGTCGATGAATTGTTCATGGTCCATCACCTGAGTGACGGAACGCCAAGGCCGGGCCGCATGGCCCCGGTTACCGCCATCGCCATCCTGTTCTGTGCCGCCGGTGTCTGGAGCCTGACCGTTGCGGAGCCCCGGAGCTGGGCACGTGCCATGAACCAGGCCTGTGCCGGCGCCGCA
>JBFJZP010000813.1:0-1660 GCA_041622095.1 Burkholderiaceae bacterium
CTGTCGATGTCGCCGCTCATGGCCTGGTATTTCCTCGCTGCATCGATCGGGCGGGATGCCTGCGCGCGCCATGCGGTTGCATGACAGCCGGCTTCACGATACCACCGTTCACATCGGCGTCAGCGCCATCCGGTTGCGCAGCAGGCGACGAGGGGACCCGGGCGCCGGGCCGGCTTGCGTACTCAGGCGGTCGCGTCTTCCAGTTGACCCGAAAGCTCGAGCCAGCGGTCCTCCAGCGTACGCAGTTCCTCGTTGACGAGTTGCAGGCGCTGGCCCAGTTCGGCGATCTCCGCCGCATGCTGCGTGACGCCGATACGCGACTCGAGCGTCGTGCCTTCCTGGTTGAGCACCTGCATGCGTGCATCGATCTTGTCGATCTCGGCGCGCAAGGCGCTTTTGCCCGGCGCGGGTTTGGTGTTCTTGCGGGCGGCCGCGGCGCTTGCTGCGGCCTGGCGGGTGGCATCGGCTGCGCCTTTCTTGGCGGCTTCGCGCTGGCGCTTGGCTTCGTCCAGCAGGTAGCGCTGGTAGTCGTCCAGGTCGCCGTCGAACGGCGCGACGCCGCCGCGCGAGACCATCCAGAACTCGTCGCAAACCGAACGCAGCAACGCACGGTCGTGGCTGACCAGCATCACCGTGCCCTCGAATTCGTTGAGCGCCATGCCCAGTGCCTCGCGGGTGGCCAGGTCCAGGTGGTTGGTCGGCTCGTCGAGCAGCAGCAGGTTGGGGCGTTGCCAGACGATCATGCACAACACCAGCCGGGCCTTCTCGCCGCCGCTCATGCTGCCCACCGCCTGCTTGACCATGTCGCCGCTGAAGTTGAAGGTGCCCAGGAAACTGCGCAAGTCCTGTTCGCGGGTGGCCTGGCCGGCGATCCGGCCGGCCGCCGTCAGCTCGCGGACCAGCGCAATCATGTGGTCCAGCGGGGTATCGGCCGGACGCAACACGTCGAGTTCCTGCTGCGCGAAATAACCGATGTTCAGGCCCTTGCCCTCGGTGATTTCGCCCTCGATCACCGCCAGCTCACGTGCAATCGTCTTGACCAGCGTCGACTTGCCCTGGCCGTTCGCGCCCAGGATGCCGATACGCTGGCCGGCCAGCACCGAACGGCTGATGTTGCGCACGATCACCGTGGGTGCGGTGCCGGCGGGGGCATCCGGCGGTGGCGGGTACCCGACGCTGATGTCCTGCATCGAGAGCATCGGATTGGGCAGGTTGGCCGGCTCCTTGAACTCGAAGCTGAAATCTGCTTCGGCCAGCAGCGGTGCGATCTTCTCCATCCGGTCCAGTGCCTTGACCCGGCTTTGCGCCTGCTTGGCCTTGCTGGCCTTGGCCTTGAAGCGCGAGATGAATTTCTGCAGGTGGGCGATTTTTTCCTGCTGCTTGGAAAAAGCGTTCTGCTGCAGTTCCATCTGCTCGGCGCGCATGTCCTCGAACTTGCTGTAGTTGCCGCCATAACGCACCAGCTTGCCAGCGTCGATGTGCAGTGTCACGTTGGTCACCGCGTCGAGGAATTCCCGGTCGTGGCTGATCACCAGCATCGTGCCTTCGAACTTCTTGAGCCAGGCCTCCAGCCACACCAGCGCGTCCAGGTCCAGGTGGTTGGTCGGCTCGTCGAGCAGCAGCAGGTCGGCCGGGCACATCAGTGCGCGCGCCAGTTGCA
>JBFJZP010000814.1:0-1660 GCA_041622095.1 Burkholderiaceae bacterium
CCCACCGGGTGGAGTCGGTCGGCATCCTGAACGAGGTCGAATACTTCGACGACAGCAAGGGCACGAACGTGGGCGCCACGGTCGCCGCGCTGGCCGGCCTGGGCGCAGAGCGCAAGCTGGTGGCAATCCTCGGTGGCGACGGCAAGGGACAGGACTTCGCTGCGCTGGCCGATCCAGTGGCCCGTGTCGCCCGTGCGGTGGTGCTGATCGGTCGCGACGCGCCGCGGATCCGCGCCGCGCTCGCATCGACCGGCGTGCCGCTGCATGACGCCGGCGACATGGCCCAGGCGGTGGCGCTGGCCCAGCGCGCCGCACGCAGCGGCGACGCGGTGTTGTTGTCGCCGGCTTGCGCGAGTTTCGACATGTTCGACAACTACGGCCACCGTGCACAGGTCTTCATCGACGCGGTGCAGGCCCTGGCGCTGGATGCCGGCGCCGAATTGACGGGGGGCGCATGAACCTGGCCTGGGATCGCCTGCGCAACATCGGCGGCTGGTTCTCCAGCGGCGAAGGCGCGGGCGGGCATGTCAAGCTGCCGGTGCGGCTGGGCCGCGCACGCCGCGAGACCATGCAGGCACCGGTGCGGCTGGAGAGTTTCGACCAGGTGCTGGTGTGGGTCACGGTCGCCCTGCTGGCCTGGGGTCTGGTGATGGTGTATTCCGCCACCATCGCGATGCCCGACAACCCGCGTTTCGCACGTTACAGCCACAGCTATTTCCTGGTCCGGCACATGTTGTGGCTGGCGATCGCCTTCGTCGCTGCGCTGATTGCATTCCAGGTGCCGGTGGCGACCTGGGAACGCTGGGCGCCCTGGCTGTTCGTCATCGCCTTGGTGCTGCTGGTCGCGGTGCTGATCCCGCAACTGGGCAAGGGTGTCAACGGTGCACGCCGCTGGCTGGTGCTCGGCCCGATCAGTTTCCAGCCATCCGAACTGGCGAAGTTTGCGGTCTTGTTGTACGCCTCCGACTACATGGTGCGCAAGATGGACGTCAAGGAACGCTTCTTTCGCGCCGTCATGCCGATGGGCCTGGCGGTGGCGATCGTCGGCGTGTTGCTGCTGGCGGAGCCGGACATGGGCGCGTTCATGGTGATCGCGGTGATCGCGATGGGCATCCTGTTCCTGGGCGGCGTCAATGCCCGCATGTTCTTCCTGATCGCCGCCATCCTGGTGGTCGCGTTCTCGATGATGATCATGTTCAGCGAGTGGCGGCGCGAGCGGATTTTCGCCTACCTCGACCCCTGGGCCGAACAGCATGTACTGGGCAAGGGATACCAGTTGTCGCATTCGCTGATCGCGATCGGCCGCGGCGAGATCTTCGGCGTTGGCCTGGGCGGCAGCGTCGAGAAACTGCACTGGTTGCCGGAAGCCCATACCGATTTCCTGCTGGCTGTGATCGGCGAGGAATTCGGCCTGGTCGGCGTGTTGTGCCTGATCTGCCTGTTCGTCTGGTTGACCCGGCGCATGATCCATATCGGCCGCCAGGCCATCGCGCTGGACCGCATCTTCGCCGGGCTGGTGGCCCAGGGTGTCGGTATCTGGATCGGCTTCCAGGCTTTCATCAACATGGGCGTGAACCTGGGCGCCCTTCCCACCAAGGGACTGACGCTGCCGCTGATGAGCTTCGGCGGCACCGCCATCCTGGTCAATCTGGTGGCAATC
>JBFJZP010000815.1:0-1658 GCA_041622095.1 Burkholderiaceae bacterium
CGTTGGCGCCCGGCTGGTTCTGGCGGCCTTGCCCGGCACTTTCGTGGCGCCCGGGCGGGCGCTGGTGAGGGTCCGGCCCGCACCCGAGGGCCGCGCCGACCTGGATCCGGCAGAGGTGCGAAAAGCCTTTGTCATCGGCGCCGAACGCCTGTTCGACAACGACCCGCGTTTCGGTCTGGTCGTGTTGTCCGAAATTGGCGCACGGGCCTTGTCACCGGGAATCAACGATCCCGGCACCGCGATCGGAACCATCGGCACGCTGGTGCGCCTGATGGTCTTGTGGACCCGCCCGCAGGACGCGCAGGCGGCGAACAACACCGCACAGGAATCATTCGACCGGATCGAAGTTCCCTCGCTGTCGGTGCAGGACATGTTCGACGACGCATTCACCGCGATAGGACGCGACGGCGCCGCCTTGGTCGACGTATCGCTGCGCCTGCAAAAGGCGCTGGCATCGCTGGCCTTGTTGCCGGACCCTGCCATGCAGGCAGCGGCACGGCGCCATGCGCGCATGGCGCTGGCGCGTTGCGAAATCGCCATGCCGCTGGCACAGGATCTGGCGCTGGTGCGCGAAGCCGCCGCTTTCGCCACGGCGTCCACCACGTCCTGAGCCGACGACCAGGCCTGGCGGCGGCGATCAGCTGACGCGTTCGCGCAGCCAGTCCGGCATGGTCCTGGCTTTCTGGCTCGGAAAGTCCACCCAGATCGTCGTTGCGCCGCCGGCCGCGCAAATCGCGTCCGGTTCTTCGCTGCGCGCCATCGTGACCCAGGTCTCGAACGTGGCACGCGCCGGATCGCTGGTGTACATGCGCAGCAGAACCGTACCCGGGTATTCCAGCTGCCGGTAGAAATTGCAGAACGCGTTGACGATGACGATGCCCTCACCGGTCGGATCCGGCAGCGCCCGGATCGATTGCAGCCAGTCGATCCGGCAGGTTTCCATGTAGCGAAAGTAGCTGGTGTTGTTCAGGTGCCCCATCGCGTCCATGTCGCCCCAGCGGATCGGGATCGCGCACTCGTACACCAGCTTCTTCTGGTCGGGAATCAGGATCCTCATGCGCAAACCTCCGCGCGGCGCGCTGCGGCGCCATTCGCCTTGTATGCTTTCCGCGGGTTCATAACGCAAACCCGTCATCTGCGGCGATCACCGCGCCATTGACGAAATGGCTTTCTTTCGCGCACAACATCACCAGCACGGCGTCCAGGTCGGCGACGTCGCCGATACGTTTGCGCGGCATCATCTGCACCAGTTTGCGGCCTTGTTCGGTAGCCCAGTGGTGGTGGTTGATCTCGGTATCGATGTAGCCAGGGCAGATCGCGTTCACGTTGATGCCGTAGCGCCCCCACTCCAGCGCCATCGCCTTGGTCATCTGCACGACCGCCGCCTTGCTCATGCAGTAGACACCGATCTGCGGCAACACCCGCAGCCCGGCCATCGAGGCGATGTTGACGATGCGCCCGCCGATATACGTGCCGGGCGCCGCCCCGACGGCACGCGCCAGCATGCGCTTGCCGACCTCCTGCGCGACGAAGAACGCGCCCTTGACGTTGGTGTCGAAGACAAAATCGTAGTCGTCCGGGCTGACGTCCTGCAGGCGCTGCGTGGTGCTCACGCCGGAATTGTTGACCAGGATGTCGATCGATCCGACCTCGGTCTC
>JBFJZP010000816.1:0-1656 GCA_041622095.1 Burkholderiaceae bacterium
ATAGGCCACCTGGATCTGGCATTGGCGGGCCAGGCCGGCCGCGACGATGTTCTTGGCGACGTAGCGTGCTGCATAAGCCGCGCTGCGATCGACCTTGCTCGGGTCCTTGCCGCTGAAGGCGCCGCCGCCGTGGGGGCAGGCGCCACCGTAGGTGTCGACGATGATCTTGCGCCCGGTCAGGCCGCAGTCGCCCTGCGGACCGCCGACGACGAAGCGACCGGTCGGGTTGACCAGGTAGCGGGTATTCTTGATCCACTCCTTGGGCAATACCGGCTTGATGATTTCCTCGATCACTGCCTCGTAGAAGCTGGGCTTGAGCTTGGTGGCCGATTCGCTCTGGTCCGGGTGGTGCTGGGTCGACAACACGACAGTGTCGATGCTGTGCGGCTTGCCGTCGACATAGCGCATCGTGACCTGTCCCTTGGCATCCGGACGCAGGAACGGCAGGCGGCCGTCCTTGCGCAATTGCGCCTGGCGCTCGACCAGCCGGTGCGCGTAATAGATCGGCGCCGGCATCAGTTCCGGGGTCTCGTCGCAGGCGTAGCCGAACATCAGGCCCTGGTCACCGGCGCCGGTGTTCAGGTGGTCGTCGGATGCATGGTCGACGCCCTGGGCGATGTCGTTGCTCTGCTTGTCGTAGGCGACCAGCACCGCACATCCCTTGTAGTCGATACCGTATTCGGTGTTGTCGTAACCGATGCGCTGGATCGTGTCGCGGGCGACCTGGATGTAGTCCACATGCGCATTGGTCGTGATCTCGCCGGCCAGGACCACCAGGCCGGTGTTGCACAAGGTTTCGGCGGCGACCCGGCTGCGCGGGTCCTGCTGAAAAATTGCGTCGAGAATGGCATCCGATATCTGGTCTGACACCTTGTCGGGGTGACCTTCGGATACGGACTCGGATGTAAAGAGAAAATCGTTCGCCATTAAAGCTCCTTCAGCTCGATCAACACATTGAAAACTGCGTTGCCGGTGCCGCTTGGCTTTGGCGAACGCTTTAGCAGATTCAGTCAAGGCACAATGGCCGCTTTCGATCGCCGACCATTGTGTTTGTCGCCCTGCAAGTAGTTCCATAACTCAGCGACCCGCAGATTTTACGCCCACCCATGACCCGACTCTTCGTAATGCTTTCCCGATGCCCGCTGGGGCTGCTGCACGGGATCGGCTGGCTGTTGGGATGGGCGTCCTTCCTGGCGTCGCCAAGCTATCGCCGCAAGTTCCTCGAGAACGTGGCGCAGGCCGGTTATCGCTGGGAGCGG
The DNA here is from genome assembly GCA_041622095.1 of Burkholderiaceae bacterium. GTDB lineage: Bacteria > Pseudomonadota > Gammaproteobacteria > Burkholderiales > Burkholderiaceae_C > CAISIP01. The sequence goes on from JBFJZP010000816.1 coordinate 1,260, forward strand.
GTGCGGGGCGCGGTCGCAGGCGCGGGGCGCATGGTCGGCGAATTGCCGCGCCTGTGGTTGGGCAAGCCGGTCCATTGCGAATGGGAAAACGATGCCTGTGTCGATCGCGCCTATGCGGCCGGTCGCGGCGTGATCTTCCTGACGCCGCACCTGGGTTGCTTCGAGATTTCCGCCCAGGCGGTGGCGCAGCGCTACTCGGCGCGATATGGCCCCTTGACGGTGTTGTACCGGCCGGCCCGCCAGCCCTGGCTGGCCGATCTGATGCTGGCCGCGCGCGACCGGCCCGGACTGCAGACCGCGCCGACCACGCTGGCCGGCGTGCGCCAGATGATCCGTGCCTTGCGCAATGGCCATGCGGTGGGCCTGTTGCCCGACCAGGTGCCGCCCGACGGCATGG
>JBFJZP010000817.1:0-1643 GCA_041622095.1 Burkholderiaceae bacterium
CCGGATGTCCTTCATCATCGGATCGGCATTGTTCAGCGAGTAGTAGCGCAACCCGAGCATCGGCGAGTTACGGATGTCCTTCGGGTACTGCGCCTTGTATTTTTCGTAGCTGCCGGGCGGCAACTGGTAGACCCAGTCGTTCTCGCCCGACTCGTACAGCTTCACGTCGGCGTTCTGCTCTTCCACCGCCAGGTAGGTCACCTGGGTCAGCTGCACGTTCTTGCTGTCCCAGTAGCTCGGGCTCTTGGTCAGCACGATCTTGCTGTTGACCTGCCAGTCCTTGAGCGTGAAGGCGCCGTTGCCGACGATGTTGCCGGGTTTGGTCCACTCCTTGCCATGTTTCTCGACCGTGGCCTTGTGCACCGGGCCGAGTTGCAGGTTGGACAAGACCTCGGGCAGGAAACCGGCCGGGAACGGCGTCTTGATCTCGACGGTATAGGCGTCGACTGCCTTCACACCCAGTTCGGTGGTGGGCTTCTTGCCGTCGATGATCTCCTTGGCGTTCTGCAGGAAGATGCCGTAGGTCGACGCGTACTTGGAGGCGGTTGCCGGGTCGACAAATCGGCGCATGCCGTAGACGAAGTCCTCTGCCGTGACCGGGTCGCCGTTGGACCATTTCGAATTCTTGCGCAGCTTGAAGACCCAGGTGGTCGGGTCGGTCTGCTTCCAGCTTTCGGCGACACCGGGCACCACCTTGCCGTTGTTGTCGACCGCGGTCAGGCCCTCGAACATCTCGCGGATCACGTTGTTGGCCGGCACGCCGGAGGCCAGCGCCGGGTCGAGCGTCTCGGGTTCGGAGCCGTTGTTGCGCACCAGCTCCTGCTTGTCGTGCAGCTTGACGTTGGCCGGCACATTGGCCGCGAACGCGGCCGAGCCATACGCCAGGCCGATTGCCAGGGTCAAGGCGGCTGCCTTGTATTGGGACATGATGGGATTCCTCCAGTAATGGTTTTTTGGCCGTATGCGGCGTGAAAGACCCCGGAATATATCCCTGCGCGAAGTAGCCTTTTCTAGGGGCTTACCCTTCGCAGCCATCCGGAAAATCCAGCTGCGCGGCAGGGTCGCCGGCCCGCCGTCCCGGGCATCAGCCGCGGTACAACCAGGGCAGGTCCAGCAGCCGGGCACCGAGCAGCGCCAACGCGGCGTCACGGCCCAGGCGCAACAGACCGCTGGCATGGAAGATCCGGCCGTTGCGGCGTGAACGCAGCTGCACCCGTCGATTGCGTTGCCAGCGCTGGTTGGCAAATTGCTGCAACCGCGCCTCGACCTCGGCCGTCGCGTCCCCCAGGCAGCTGGCCAGCGCCCGGGCGTCCTCGATCGCCATGCCGGCGCCTTGCGCCAGGTACGGACGCATCGGATGCGCCGCGTCGCCCAGCAAGGCCACCCGCCCCTGTGCATGTTGCCCCGGTCCATCGATCGCCGCACGGTCGCAGAGAATCCACAGCCGCCATCCGCCGGCCGCCTCCACCAGCGCACGCAGCGGCGCACAGACGCTGCCCAGCGCATGCGCTACCTCGGCGGCATCGGCCAGCTGGTTCCAGTTCGCCAGTTGCCCCGGGGTTGCATTGGCGGCACGCAACCAGTCCGGATCGCCATGCACGATGACCACCAGGTTGAGCGCGTTGCCCGCGCGCACCGGGTAC
>JBFJZP010000818.1:0-1643 GCA_041622095.1 Burkholderiaceae bacterium
GCGAGCGGGTGGCTTTGGTGGGCAGCAACGGCAGTGGCAAGAGCAGCCTGCTGCGCCTGTTGCACGGATTGAAGACACCGGACATCGGCAGTTTCGAATCTGATCCATCGGTGCGCCAGGCGAGGGTGTTCCAGCGCCCGTTCATGTTGCGCACCTCGGTACAGAACAACGTGGCGCTGGGTCTGTGGCTCGACGGTACAGGCTGGCGCGCGGCGCGCAGCCAGGCGCTGCAGGCCCTGGAGCGTGTCGACATGGCGGCGCTGGCCACGCGCAGTGCGCGTGCCTTGTCCGGTGGACAGCAGCAACGTGTGGCGCTGGCGCGGGCCTGGGCGCGCCGGCCGGAGTTGTGGCTGCTCGACGAACCCACCGCCAGCCTGGACCCGCATGCCAAGCGCGAGGTCGAGGCGTTGATGGCCGACTTTGCCAGCGGTAGTGCGCAACGCCCGATGACCATGGTGTTTGCCAGCCACAACCTGGGCCAGGTCAAGCGCCTGGCCAGCCGGGTGGTGTATCTGGAGCATGGGCAGGTGCTGGCCGACCTGCCAGTCGACGATTTTTTCAACGCCGAGCGGCTGCACGCCGCATCCGCTGCGGCGGGCTTGTTTGTCAAAGGAGAACTCGCATGAAAACGCTGTCACACATCGCGACGGCATGGCTGGCGCCGACCGGCCGGCTGCTGCTCGTCGCCGGCATGGCACTGGCGGTCAATGCCCAGGCCCAGACCACCATCACCATGGCGTCGACCACGTCGACCGAACAATCCGGCCTGTTCAGCCATCTGCTGCCGGAATTCAAGAAGGCCAGCGGCGTCGACATCAAGGTGGTCGCACTGGGTACCGGCCAGGCGCTGGACATGGGCCGGCGCGGCGACGCCGATCTGCTGTTCGTGCACGACAAGCTTGCGGAGGAGAAGTTCGTTGCCGATGGTTTCGGCGTCAAGCGCTTGCCGGTGATGTACAACGACTTCGTCATCATCGGCCCCCAATCCGACCCGGTCGGGGTCAAGGGCAAGGATGTGGTCGAGGCCTTGAAGAAGATCGCCGCAGCCAATGCCGGCTTCATTTCGCGCGGCGACAAGAGCGGCACGCACGCGGCGGAGTTGCGTTTCTGGAAGGCGGCCAGCCTGGACACGCGCCAGGGCAGTGGCTACAGGCAGTGTGGTTGTGGCATGGGGCCGGCGCTGAACATGGCGGCCGGCAGCAATGCCTATGTGATGGCCGATCGTGGCACCTGGCTCAACTTCAAGAATCGCGCCGACCTGGCGGTGCTGGTCGAAGGCGACAAGCGCCTGTTCAACCAGTACGGCGTGATGCTGATCCATCCGGCCCGGCATCCGCATGTGAAGGTCGCCGACGCGCAGAAATTCATCGACTGGGTGACTTCGCCAGCGGGCCAGGACGCGATCGCCCGCTACAAGATCGGCGGCGAGCAGCTGTTCTTCCCGAACGCGGGCAGCGACCGGTAAGTCGGAAAGCCGTCCCGGGCGTGGCCGGCCCGGCGGCCGCTCAGTCAGCGAATCGGTTGCGGATCAATGTCCAGACATATTGGGCCAGTGGCGCCAACGCCCGGTTGTGCCGGCGCACCGGCATGATGCGGCGTTGCATCGCCGGGGTCAGCGAGCGTACCTGCAGGCCTGGCAGGCC
>JBFJZP010000819.1:0-1641 GCA_041622095.1 Burkholderiaceae bacterium
CTCGGCACTTCCCTGCTGGTGCTGGCGGCCGGCCTGTCGGCGATCTTCTTTGCCGGGCTGAGCTGGCGCCTGGTGCTGCCGCCGGTCGTGCTGGCCGGGGTCGGCATCGTGCTGCTGGTGGTGTTCGAACCCAGCCTGTGTGCCGATGGTGTGCGCTGGTCGGTGCTGCGCGAATACCAGCAGCAACGCATCTGCACGCTGCTCGACCCGGCCAAGGATCCACTGGGCAAGGGCTTTCACATCATCCAGGGCATGATTGCCATCGGGTCCGGGGGCATCTGGGGCAAGGGATTCATGCAAGGCACGCAGACGCACCTGGAGTTCATACCGGAGCGCACCACCGACTTCATCTTCGCGGCCTTCTCCGAGGAATTCGGCCTGATCGGCAATCTGCTGCTGATCGGCGGCTTCGCCTTCCTGGTGATCCGGGCCCTGATCATCGCGCTGGAGGCCCCTACCCTGTTCTCGCGCCTGCTGGCCGGCGCGCTGGCGATGATCTTCTTCTCCTACGCCTTCGTGAACATGGGCATGGTCAGCGGCATCCTGCCGGTGGTGGGGGTTCCGCTGCCGTTCATCAGTTATGGCGGCACCGCGATGGTCACGCTGGGGCTGGCGCTGGGCATGCTGATGTCGATCAGCAAGTCGCGCCGGCTGATCCAGTCCTGATCCGGCCACCACCCGGCACACGGTCTTGACGATGCAAGCGCCTCATCCGGTCGCCATCATCGGCGTGGGCAACATGGGCGGCGCCATGGCCGAGCGGCTGCTGGCCATGGGCTGGCCGGTCCATGTCTGCGACGTACTGCCCGAACGCCGCCAGGCCCTGGCAAACCTGGGCGCGTTGGCCCATGCCTCAGCGGCCGATGCGGCCCGGGCCGCGCCACTGGTGATCGTCTGTGTCGTCGATGCCGCGCAAACCCGCGATGTGCTGTTCGGCACCGGCGGCGTCGCCGACGCAATGCACCTGGGCCACAGTGTCATGTTGTGTCCGACCATGGCGCCGGACGATGTGGAGGACATCACGCTGCAATTGCGGCCGTTCGGACTGCACCTGATCGACGCGCCGATGTCGGGTGGTCCGGCCCGCGCACGCGAGGGCAGCATGAGCCTGATGCTGGCCTGCCCGCCGACCGTGTTCGAGCGCCACCGCGCCATGATCGAGACCTTGTCGGACAAGGTGTTCCGCATCAGCGAGAAGCCGGGCGACGGCGCCCGCACCAAGCTGGTCAACAACCTGGCGGCCGGCATCAACCTGGTGGCGGCGGCCGAGGTGCTGGCACTGGCCCGGCACATGGGACTGGACCTGTCCACCACGCTCGCGGTGATCGAGCAGTCCAGCGGCCAGAGCTGGATCGGCTCGGACCGCATGCACCGGGCGATCGCCGGCGACCTGGCGCCACGGGCCCACATGACGCTGCTCGAGAAGGACACCCGGCTGGCGCTGCAGGCAGCGCAACAGGCGGGCTTCGAGGGGCCGCTGGGTCGGCATGCGCGCGACGTGTTCGCCAGCGCCAGTGCCGGTGGCCTGGCCGACATGGATGACGCCGCCTTGCTGCAGTGGTTGTCCGGCCCGCACCCGCCGACCTGAACAGCCGCGCCGATCCGACGCTTCGACGAATGCCGTGCGCGGGACGCGGGCAA
>JBFJZP010000820.1:0-1641 GCA_041622095.1 Burkholderiaceae bacterium
AACCCGCACACCCACATCGTCCTGCGCGGCAAGGACGACACCGGCAAGGACCTGATCATCGCCCGCGACTACATCGCCGAGGGCATGCGCAACCGCGCCGCGGAGCTGGCCACTGAGTGGCTGGGCCCGCGCACCGAACTGGAGATCCAGCAGGGCATGCAACGCGAAGTGCAGCAGGAGCGCTTTACCAGCCTGGATCGCACCCTGTTGCGCGAACGCCAGGCAGGCGAGCTGCTCCTGAAGACCCTCGCCGCCCATCCGCGCCGGCAGCTGCTGATCGGCCGTCTGCAGCACCTGCAGCAGCTGGGCCTGGCGCGCGAGGATCGGCCCGGGCACTGGATCATGCGCGACGACGTCGAGGCGACCCTGCGCACCATGGGCGAGCGCGGCGATATCGTGCGCACCCTGCAACGCGCCATGGGCAGTACGCAGCGCGAGCTGGCAGTATTCGAGCCGGGTGGCGGCCACTCTGCCGTGGTCGGCCGGGTGGTGGCCAAGGGGCTGGCGGATGAGCTGCACGACCGCGGCTATCTGGTGGTCGATGGTCTCGACGGCAAGGCCCACTACCTGGCCCTGCCTGCCCGCACAGAACTGGCCGACTACCCCATCGGTGCTGTGGTGGAGACGCGGACGATGAGCGAACCGCGCGCAGTGGATCGCTCGATTGCTGCACGGGTCGTGGACGGCCTCTATCGCACCGATCATCACCTTGCCCTAGCCCGGTCGCAGGCCGCCGACGGACATAATCCCGAGGCGCTGGTCGAACGCCATGTGCGGCGCCTGGAGTCTCTGCGCCGGGCCGGTATCGTGGAGCGCCTGGCCGAGGGCGTCTGGCGCGTGCCGACCGACCTGCCGGAGCGGGGCCGGCAACACGACGCCCGCCGCCTGGGCGAGGTCGCCGTCGAACTGCGCACGCCGCTGCCGGTGGAGCGGCAGGTGCGCGCTGTCGGCGCGACCTGGCTGGACCAGCAACTGATTGGCGGCAGCCGGGAGATGGCCGACAAGGGCTTCGGCACGGAGGTGCGCGAGGCGCTGAGGCAACGCGCTGACTTCCTGCTGGAACAGGGACTGGCCGAGCGCTGGGGTCAGCGCGTCGTGCTCGCACGTAACCTGCTGGCCACCCTGCGCGATCGAGAGCTATCGGTAGCGGCGCGCGAGATAGCGGCGCAGACCGGTCTGCAGCACCGTCCCCTGGTTGAGGGCGAACGAGTCAGCGGGGTCTACCGGCGCAGCGTGCAACTGGCCAGTGGGCGTTTCGCAATGCTCGACGACGGAGTTGGCTTCAGCCTGGTGCCGTGGAAGCCGGTGATCGAGCCCAAGCTCGAGCAGAGCCTTTCAGCCGTGATGCAAGGTGGCAGCGTATCCTGGCAACTGGGCCGCCAGCGCGGGCCGACGATTGGCTGAGTGGCCCGCGCTCGCGCTTACACCAGCGCCGGCTCCTGCTGCAGCCACAGGTCGAAGGCTCGGCTCTGCGGCAGGCCTTCCTTGGCCGCGTAGTAAACCAGACGCAGGTGACGATCCTCGTCGATAGTCAGCGTGGTGTGCTCGAACACCACCTGGCCGACCGCCTCGATGTGCAGATGGCGAATGCCCTGGCAGGGACCATGGATGTCCTGCTGGCGCCACCAGGCCTTGAAGTCG
>JBFJZP010000821.1:0-1637 GCA_041622095.1 Burkholderiaceae bacterium
ATGCTCGGCATCGATCAGCCGTGCCGCACCGGCCCGAACGCCGGCATGGTCATCGACCACCAACACACTGACCGGACTGCCGTTTTGCATGTCTGCCCTTGCGATAACACCTGCCGACGCGCGACCGCGCATCGATGGGTACAAGCGTAGGGCTTCACCGGCGAACACACACGGTCAGATCGTGGGGGGTGAACCGGGACATTTTCTGGGGGGTGGCCCGGGACATTTGTACTGGGTCCCGGCGCAATGCGTATCATCGGCCGGCCAACGGGTCGACCGCATAACGTGCTGCCGGCGCGCCAGCCGGCAAGCGATCAGCTGATTGAGCCCCAAGCCGAATCCGCCCTACCCCACAACGGTGAAGGCACGGGTCTGCGTCGGTCGGCAACAGGCTGCGGACCGAGCCGGTGCTCGATCGCATAAGCATACAGGTCGAGCTTGCGCTGCACGCCCAGCTTGTCGTAGATCGACGTGAGATGGTTGCGCAACGTGTGTTCGCTCATGCCCAGCGATTCGGCGACGACCAGGCTCTTGGCACCCCGATGCCGGACCAACGCCTGGATCACCAGCCGCTCCCTGGGGGTAAGAGTCCGGACACGTTGCGCTGCCTCTCCACCGGTCGATGCCTGCTTGCCCGGCGCTCCGGGCAATAGTGTAAGAAGCAGGTTTGTCAGTGTGCGGTCGAACCGGACCTCGCCACTGTGGACCTGGACAATAGCGTCCAAAATGTCTTGCGTCGGCTCGGACTTGAGCACGACGCCGCGTGCACCGCGCACAACCGCCTCGCGGTGGTGGGCTGGGTTGAGATCGCCCGTGAGCAGCAACACCTTGGCGCCTGTTTCACACACCAGTTGCGCGATGCAATTGATGCCATTGCCGTCGACCAGGCCCAGATCGAGCAGCACCACGTCGGTCTGTGGCAATGCCGGATGCGCCAGCAGGCCTGCGCATGAGCTTGCCGTGCCGGCGATGCTGAACAGCGGGTGTGCACTGTCGACCAACTGGCACAGGCCCCACAAGGTCACCGAGTGGTCATCAGCCAGCAATACACGGATCGGCGGAGCGGCGGCACTTGCGGTGACCGGCGCCATGAACGTTGTGGTATTCATGCAATGACTCCCATCAAAGGCAAGGTAATGACGATCTCGGTTGCACCGGTTTCGTGGCGTACTGCGACGGCACCTCCCAATTCGGCCGCCCGATCGGCAAGCGAGCGTGGCACGAAGTAGGGTAACGGATGACGTACATGGCTGTCGTTGCGCAAACGCAGCACCAGATCGGAATGCTTGACATCGAGTTGAACGATGACCTCGGTTGCCGCTGTATGCCGCCGCACATTTGTCAGCGCCTCGTTGACCATCAGCAACACCGCCTTGGCCATGGCGCCGCGCAAGCGTGGCGCGTTGGTCGCCACGACGCGTACCCGCAGGCCATACAGGACCTGGAAGCGCTGGGCTTGCCGCTGCAGCGCGGCCAGCGGCGCGTCTTCGGCGACCAGCGGATCGGCGCCGCGGCGCAGCCCGCCAATGACATCGCGCAGGGCCTGCAGTTCTTCTGTCGCCATGTGCACCAGTTGCGTAATTTCGCCACTGACAGGATTCGTCGTTCCAGCTCGCCTGGCCAATGCCTCCAGCCCG
>JBFJZP010000822.1:0-1636 GCA_041622095.1 Burkholderiaceae bacterium
GACCAGGCCGCTACGCGTGCGGTACATGAACCAGATCAGGGCCAAAGCGAACAACACGGTCAGGTAGACGATCGGGTGGTGGCGAAACAGCGCCGGGCCGACCAGCGGGATGTCGGACAGGAACGGAATCGCGAAACTCGGACGCTCCGGCATACGTGCCTGCACATAACCGGTACCGACAAAGGCAGAGAAACCACCGCCGAACAGGGTCAAAGCCAGCCCGGTGGCGTACTGGTTGGTGTTGAGCCAGATCACCAGCAGGCCGAACATCGCCGCCAGCGTCGCCCCGGCCGCCATGCCGGCGGCAAAACCCAGCCAGTCGTTGCCGCTGTGCACCACCGCCGCAAAACCGGCAATGGCCGCACACAACATGATGCCCTCGGCGCCCAGGTTGACGATGCCGACCTTCTCGTTGATCAACAGCCCGAGCGAGGCCAGCGCCAGCACGGTCCCGGCGTTGAGCGTGGCGGCGATCAGCAGCGAATAGGATTCCATCATGCGCCCCCCGAGCGGCCGATCTTGAGCCGGTAATTGACCAGCGTGTCGCAGGCCAGCAGGCTGAACAGCAGCAGGCCCTGGAACACGCCGGTCAGCGACTTGGTCAGGCCCAGCCGCGACTGCGCCATCTCGCCGCCGATGTAGAACATGCTCATCAGCAGCGCCGAGAACACCATGCCGACCGGATGCAGGCGACCGACATAGGCCACGATGATGGCGGCAAAACCGTAACCCGCCGGCAGGTAGGTGGTGAGCTGGCCGATCGGGCCGGCCACCTCGAGCGCGCCGGCCAGGCCTGCGGCGCCGCCGGAGATCAGCAGCGCGGTCCACAAGGCCTGGCGCGACGAGTAACCGGCGTAACGCGCGGCGGCCGGCGCCAGGCCGCCCACCTGCTGGGCAAAACCGGCCCGGGTACGGAACAGGAACACCCACATCGCCAGCACACCGAGCACGGCGAAGACCACGCCGATGCTGACACGCGAACCGTCGAACAGCCGCGGTATACGCGTCACCGCCTCGAAGGTCTTGGACTGCGGGAAGTTGAAACCCTGCGGATCCTTCCACGGACCGCCGACCATGTAGCTCAGCAGTTGCGCCGCCACATAGACCAGCATCAGGCTGACCAGGATTTCGTTGGCATTGAAGCGGTCGCGCAGCAAGGCGGTGATCGCCGCCCACACCATGCCGCCGACGACGCCGGCCAGCACCACCGGCACGACGATCCAGGCACCGGTGCTCTTGTCGGCCAGCAGCGCCACGCCGCCGGCAAAGATCGCACCGATGATGTACTGGCCCTCGGCGCCGATGTTCCAGACGTTGGAGCGGAAACACACCGCCAGGCCGAGCGCGATGATCAGCAGCGGCGTCGCCTTGACCAGCAGTTCGCCGACCGCGTAGCCGCTGTTGATCGGCAGCCAGAAAAACATTTCCAGGCCGCGCAGCGGGTCCTTGCCCAGCGCGACGAACATCACCACGCCGATCAGCACCGTGACCAGCAGCGCCAGGATCGGCGAGCCGTAGCTCCAGAACTGCGAGGGTTGCGGGCGGGCTTCAAGCTTGAGCATGGTCCGCCTCCCACAAGCCACTCATCCATTCGCCGATGCGCTCGATCGTGGCCTCGGCTATCGGTACCGATGGC
>JBFJZP010000823.1:0-1635 GCA_041622095.1 Burkholderiaceae bacterium
AGCCGCCGCCTCGCCATCGGGGTAGTCCTCGGCCGTGGTGCCCGGGATCATGGCCATGAACTCGGGCAGCGTGTCGGCGTGCTTTTGGTAGGTGATCTTCGGCGCCAGCGGCGGCGGATCACTCAGCACGTCGTTTTCGAGGTAGATCGAGAGGTCGACGAAACGACGCTTGGGACGATGGGCATTCATGCCGGGGACTCCTGCCGCACCAGAGCGGCCGTGTGGGAAGGGATGCGCGAGAAGCAGAACACCGCGATGGCGCCGATGGCCAAAGCCGCGATGCCCAGGCTGCCGTAGCCGAAGGCTTTGACCAGCGTGCCCCCGAGGATAGGACCGATCGCCGCACCCGTCATCAGCATGGCGGGGGTGGCGGCCATGGCACGACCACTGCCGTCCAGGCGGGCCAGCAGTCCAAAAGCGAAGGTGTGGGTGAAGATCATCACCGCCACAAACAGCGATGCCGCCACCGCATAGGGCACGAAAGCCGGCGAGTTCATGATGGTGGCCACCAGCAGCGCTTGCAGCACCGGCCCCACCAGCATCACGGTGCGGGCGAACCAGCGCTTCTCCAGCACAGCCGCCAACACCGCCGGGAACAGGTTGACGATGCCGCCGGCGATGAGCACCCCGGTGACCGCCTGCAGGCCAAAGCCCCGGTCGCTGCCGACCCGCTCCAGAAAGCTGAAGGTCATGGCCTGCACCAGGCCCATGCAGGCGATACCGAAGATGCCGAACCAGACCGCGGTCGGGATGCTGCCGCTGTGCGCAGCGGCGCCCGTTGGCGCGGGCTCGGGCGCCGGGAAAGCCAGCAAGGACACGACCGTGGCGAACACCATCACACCGGCAAACGTCTGGAACAGCACCGGCCCGCCGAACTGCGCCACCAGCGGTGGGGTCGCACCGAGGAAGACGATGCCGAACACACCCAGCGCCATGCCCACGATGGCAAACAGGCGGTGCGGATTGAGGCTGCGGGCGATGGTGCCGTGCGTGACGGTGAGCGCCGAGCCTGCGGCCAGGCCAGCGAGCCCGTGCAGCGCGGCCATGGTGGCGAAGTCCTGCGTGTTGCTGATGGCCCAGAAGCCGGCAGCCGACAGACCGAAGCCAAGCGTGGCGACCACACGACCGGGCAGGCGGTTGAACTGCGGCGCCAACAGCAGGTTCGCCAGCAGCGCCCCGGCGAGGAACAGCGTGGCCAGCATGCCGGCCTGCTGGGGATCGAGCTGGTACCGGGAGATCAAGGTGCCCACCCAGACCGGCAGAGCGACCAGGTCGACCATGCCGGCGCAGTGCGCCACCATCAGCGCGAACACGCCGCGCCTGGAATCGGATCGGTTCATGGTGTGCGCCCCGGTCAGATGGGTTGGGCCAGGGCCATCATCGACTCGCGCATGATGCGGCCGTGCTCTTCTTTGTCGCCGCCAGTGATCTCGATCTCGCCCAGCCGCGCCGAATTCTCGACCACCATGCGGCAGCGCTCCCAGCGCCGCGCGGAAAACGCCGCCAAGGCTTGCTGCGCGTTGGCGCTGCGGCCACTTTCTTCGGCCAGCACCAAGGCGTCTTCAATGCCGATGCTGGCGCCGGAAGCGAGGTGCGGCGTGGTCGCATGCACAGCGTCGCCGATCAGCACAACAC
>JBFJZP010000824.1:0-1635 GCA_041622095.1 Burkholderiaceae bacterium
CCGGATTCTGGCGCGCCAGCTCCATCCGGTGCAGGCACAGGTAGCTGCCCCGCCCCTTGAGCAAGGCGATGCGCAGAGGCAAACCCAGCGCCTGCACCAGTTGCGGCAGGTCGCGCCCGAACAACTGGTCCTGCAAGGTCTTGGTCGCGGTCGACAACAGCACCCGGGTACCACTGAGCAGCGCTGGCACCAGATAGGAATAGGTCTTGCCGACGCCGGTACCGGCCTCGACGACCAGGGTTCCGCCGTTGTCGATGGTCTCGGCGATCGCGACGGCCATCGCAATCTGACCCTCGCGCGGCAGGAAGTCGGGCACCATGCGCGGCAGCACACCTTCCGGTGCAAACGCCTGCTCCACCTGGTCGCGCAACACCATGGATCAGGCCGGATCGGACGGAGACAAGGCCGCCTGCAGGCGTTGCAACTCGTCGCGCAAGGCCAGGCGGCGCTTTTTCAAGCGGCGCATGGCCAGCTCGTCCAGCGGCATGTTCCGGGCCGCGTTATCGATCAACGCGTCCAGATCGGCATGCGCCATTGTCAATTCGATCACGCGGCGCTCAGGAGAATGAAGGTCGAAATCCACGGCTTGGGTCTAGAATCAGCCGCAGCAGCAGCACCGTGGGGTCACGGTGGCGCGAGGCTGAAGACTTCCGGGATTGTCCCGCTTTTTGAGCGGTGCCATCCCTTGATGGCGCAAAAATGACCAATGGTTACCGACTGACAGCAGCAACGGGTATTCACAAGGGCGACCGGGACTACCAGCAGGACCGCGTGGCACTGCTGAATCACCCGCGCGCCAACGGTTGCGTGCTGGGCATCGTCGCCGATGGCATGGGTGGACGCAGCGGTGGTCGCAAGGCATCCGACCAGGTCATCATGACCGCGCGCCAGCTGTTCGAGCGTTATGCGCCGTCCGGCGACGATGCGGCCGCCATGTTGATGCAGGTGGCCCGCGAGGCCCATGTCGTGATCAAGCTCACCGCCATATCGTCCGAGGAGGAGCCGCACAGCACGATTGCCGCTTTCGTGCTCAATGCCGGCGGCGACTGCCACTGGGCCCATTCCGGCGATTCGCGCATCTACCACTACCAGAACGGCCTCCTGGTGCGCCGCACCAGCGACCACTCTTACGTGCAGATGCTGGTCAAACGTGGCGAGATCACCGAGGAAGAGGCCAATGTCCACCCGCAGTCGAACATCCTGATGGGATGCCTGGGCACCGAGACCGAGCCACCGGTCGACATCCACTTCATCCCCCGTGTGCGTGCCGGCGACACCTTGATCGCCTGCAGCGACGGCATCTGGCACTACTTCAATGACCAGGAGATCGGCGACGTGCTCGATCGCCTGTCGGCGCGCGAGGCGGCGGAGTTCCTGGTGGAAAAGGCACGCAGCCGCGCCATGGGCTCGGGCGACAACCTGTCGCTGGTGGTGATCAAGCTCGAGGCGCTGGAATCCTGAGCCGGCGGCGCCGGCCAGATCGGGCGCTCAATCCTTCGTCGACAGTTTCTCGTCGCTACGCAACAACTGCGCGGCGCCACGGCGCTTGCGCTGCGTGTCGTTGATCAGGATCTCCTGGCGCCGCAGGTCGGCCATCACCTCGCGCTCGGTGCGGCGGCTCTCGATCAGGCAGTC
>JBFJZP010000825.1:0-1632 GCA_041622095.1 Burkholderiaceae bacterium
CGCATGTGTGATACCCAGGTCAGCAAGACTTCCGACGACCCACGCCGCTGCACGTCATGAAACACTCCGCCGCCTTGCCGCCTGCTGCCATGCCCGCCCGCCGCCGCACTGCATCCGGCTTCCTGCTGCTCGAAGTACTGGTTGCCTTGCTGATCTTTGCCTTCGGGGTGCTCGGCGTGGTTGGCCTGCAGGCGGCAATGACCAAGGCCCAGACCTCGTCCAAGTTCCGCGGCGAAGCGGCCTACCTGGCGCAGGAGCTGATCGGCAACATGTGGTCCGACATTCCCAATCTCGCCAACTACGTCCATGCCGGCGGCAAATGCACGGCGCACGCGAAGTGCAATGCCGTACAGCAAAAGATCGCTGCGCTGCTGCCGTCCGGCACTTTGGTGATCGAGCAACCGTCGCCGGGCCTGTTCACGATCACCATCGGCTGGACTCCGCCCAGCGAAAACACCCACCTCTATGTCACTTCGACGGCGGTGCGCACCTGAACACGCCATGGCAGTCCTCAAACCCTCATCGTCGAAACCGGCCAGCCGCGCCGTGAGCCGGGCTTCGCCCGGTGTGGCATCGCGCAATTTGCTGCGTGGCATCACGCTGATCGAACTGATGGTCGGTCTGGTGATCGGCTTGATCGCCGTGCTGGTGATTTCGCAGGTGCTTTTGTCTGCCGAGGCGCAGAAACGCACGACGACCTCGGGATCGGATGCCCAGCTGACCGGTACCCTGGCCTTGTATACGCTGCAGCGCGACCTGCAGATGGCCGGCTACGGCACCAGCGCCAGCCAACTCGGCCTCGGCTGCGCGATACGTTCGTCCTTGTTCACGGCCCTCAACGGTGGCCTCGAGCGGCCTCTTGCTCCGGTGGTGATCACCAAGGCGGCAACCACCGGTGCGCCGGACACGCTGCGGATTCTCGGCAGCACGACCGACCGCTTCTCGGTTCCGACGCTGATCACCAGTGATCACCCGAAAACCGGCACGACCGGCGTCACCGAATTCGTCGTCAACAACACGGTTGGCATCCTGGACGGCGACTTGATGATCGCCGTGCCGCCGTCGCCCGATGTCAACAACAAGTGCACGCTGTTCCGGGTCAGCGGAGTCGGCACTGCACCGCCGCGCGTATTCCACGCTTCCGGAGGCGCCGACACCATGGGCTGGAACGGCAGTGGTGCGGGTGCCAGCCAGACCCTGGTCATCAACTATTTCCCCGCCGCTGGTTACCCGGCCGGCAGCTACCTGGTGAATCTCGGGGCCGGCCTGTTCGACCGCACCTACAGCGTGGCCGCAGGCACTTTGCGGATGTCCGAATTCGACAGCAGCACCGCCGCCGAACTGTCACCCGTCGATCTATTCCCGCAGGTCGTCAACATGCGGGCGCTGTATGGCAAGGACACCACAACCACCCCGGACGGCTCGGTCGACAGCTACGACAACACGACACCGACCACGCCGGACGGGTGGTCGCGCGTGATCACGATCCGGCTGGCTCTGGTGGTGCGCAGCGGGCAATACGAGAAGGAAGTCGTCACTCCTGCCGCACCCGAATGGGACCTCGGCAGCACCACGACGATCGAGCCCTCCGTCGACGGTCTCAAGACCTGTGCCTCGGGCAGCGGCAAATGC
>JBFJZP010000826.1:0-1632 GCA_041622095.1 Burkholderiaceae bacterium
CAGGCGGTCCAGGTGCGCCTCGCCGTCGACCAGGTGGCCGCCGCGCACGGCAATCACCTCGTACACGCCATCTGCGAACTGGTAGCCACGGTCCTCGACGTGCACGCGGGCGGCCGCGTGCGCGACATAGCGGCCATTGACGTAGACGGTCCGGCTCATCCCGCGGACAACCCCCTTAGTGCCTCCAGTATGCCGGGTTCAGCAGAGTCAACAAAGTCAGGAGTTCCATGCGGCCGGCCAGCATCGTCATCGCCAGCAGCGCGCGGGCCCAGTCCGGCAGGTCCGCGTAGTCGGGACCGTTTGCGTGGACCAGCCCCGGCGCCGGGCCGGTGTTGGTGATGGCCGCCGCGCTGGCGATCAGGGCGGCGCCCGCCGTCATCTCCGTGGCCAACGCCAGCAGCAGCGCACAGGCCGCCAGGAACAGGATATACGGGACCAAATAGCGCATCCGGCGGCCCTTGAAGACGCCAGCCAGCAGGATAACAGCCGGGATCGCTATGAATTGTAAGGCGAGCGAGCCGAGCAGAATCGCGACGATGCCGAGCGTGATACCGTGCGCGTGGGCTGGCGTCGTAGTCGCCAGAAAAACGGTGGCACCAAGCAGACAGGCCGGCGTTATCCGCCCGGAAAATACGCGCTGCATCTTGCCCAGCATAACGGTCGACTCATGTCCGTGACCAACTGTTGCACCCTAGCGTGATTGTCGCGTTAACGCCAATCTCGGTACCGATTTGGCTCGCTTGCGGCAATCCGAATTGCTACCGTTCCGGCTTGGAAAACGCTGGCTGCGCCGCCACGTGCAAAGCCGCTATGAAATACATGGAGTCTGCATGCAGAAATCGCTTTTGATCGACCCGGCCAAATGCACCAGCTGCCTGCAATGCGAGATGGCCTGCTCGCTGGAGCATACCGGCGCCTTCAATCCGGCGCGCTCGCGGATCAAGATCTTCGAGTTCGAGCATGGCGCGCTGGCGATTCCCTACACCTGCACGCAATGCGCCGAGGCGTGGTGCATGCATGCATGCCCGGTCGAGGCGATCACCAAGAACATGGAAACCGGGGCGATGGAAGTAAACGAGGCGGTTTGCGTCGGCTGCAAGGTCTGCACCATCGCCTGCCCGTTCGGCACCATCAACTACGTGCCGGAAACCGGCAAGGTGGTGAAATGTGACCTGTGCGGCGGCGACCCGAAATGCGCCGAGGCCTGCCCGACCGACGCCATCACCTATGTCGATGCCGGCTGGACCGGCTACGACCGCATGCGCGACTGGGCCGTGCGCACCCACGGACAAGCGGCCGGCTGAGCCCGGCGGCGCAGGGGAAACCACGATCATGACATGGCAGGGACAAATTCTGCGGGTCAACCTGACCAAGGGCACGGCGACGCCGGAGCCGCTCAACATGAAATGGGCCAACGACTATCTCGGCGAGCGCGGCCTGGCGACGAAGTATCTCTACGAGGGCATGGACCCGAAGGCCGACCCGATGGGGCCGGACAACATGCTGATCTTCGCCACCGGGCCGCTGTCCGGCACCATGTCGTCGACCAGCGGTCGCTATGCGGTGGTCACCAAGGGGCCGCTGACCAACGCCATCGCCTGCTCGAATTCCGGCGGCAAGTTCGGCGCCGAG
>JBFJZP010000827.1:0-1627 GCA_041622095.1 Burkholderiaceae bacterium
ATCGGTTGCGACCTGTGGTCCGACGACCCGGGTTTTGCCGAGGCGACGGGCAGTACCGGCGTCACCGGCATCTGCGGCTCCGGCATCATCGAGGTGCTGGCCGAGTTGTACCTGGCTGGCGTGATTCGCCACGATGGCGTGGTCAACGGCGAACTGGCCGCGCGCAGTCCGCGCATCCAGAGCGACGGGCGCACCTTTGCCTACGAGATCTGCGCAGCCACTGGCAGCGGCACGCCGATCCGGGTGGTCCAGAACGATGTGCGTGCGATCCAGCTCGGCAAGGCCGCCTTGTATGCCGGCGTGCGTCTGCTGATGGAGCGCATGGGAGTCGACAAGGTCGACCGCATCCGACTGGCCGGCGCGTTTGGCAGCCATATCGATGTCAAGTACGCGATGGTGCTGGGCATGATTCCCGACTGTGCGCTCGAGCAGGTCAGCTCGGCCGGCAATGCCGCGGGCACCGGCGCACGCATCGCCTTGCTCGACCAGCGTGCGCGGCCGGAGATCGAGTCGCTGGTGCGGCGCGTCGAAAAAATCGAGACTGCGGTGGAGCCCCGGTTCCAGGAGTTCTTCGTCGAGGCGATGGCGATCCCGCACCTGACGGCGCCGTACGAGAGGCTGCGCGAGGCGGTCACATTGCCGGAGCGGGTGGCGATCAGCAACGACTCGTCCGCGCGCGGGCGTCGGGGCGCACGGCGTGAACCGCGTCCCGAGGTGGCTTCCTAGACCGGGGGCCGGGTGACGCAACGTCCACCGCTGCACCCGCATCGATCGGGCCGATCGATGGCAGGCCGCGGTGACCGGACGGTGTGCGCCTGTATCTGAGGCCGTGCCGATGCCGTCGCAGATGAAATCCCTCTTGCTGGCTGCGGCCGTGCTGGCCGCAGCCTGTGCGCCGGTACATGCGCTCGAGGATGCCGCATGCCGGACGGTGCGATTTGCCGATGTCGGGTGGAGCGACATTGCCGCCACCACCGGCATGGCAACCGTGGTGCTCGACGCCCTGGGCTACAAGCCGACGGTGACCAGTGCTTCGCTTGCGGTCGCGTTCACCGGCATGAAGAATCGGCAGATCGACGTGTTCCTGGGTTACTGGAAGCCGTCGATGACACCGGTGATCGAACCCTTCGTCAAGGCGGGCGAGATCCAGGTGCTGGAACCCCCGAATCTGGTCGGCGCGAAATACACGCTGGCGGTGCCGCGCCATCTGTACGACAAGGGTTTGCGGGATTTCGCCGACATCGCCCGGTTCCACAAGGAGCTCGGTGGCAAGATCCATGGCATCGAGCCGGGCAGCGAAGGCAATATGCTGATCCAGGGCATGATCCGCGACAACCGCTTCGGACTGAAGGATTTCCAGCTGGTCGAGTCGTCCGAGATCGGCATGCTGGTCGAGGCCCAGCGCGCCAGCCGCAGCCGCAAGGCCATTGTTTTCATGGCCTGGGAGCCGCATCCGATGAATGTGCAGATGAAGCTGAACTACCTCAGCGGCGGTGACGAGGTGTTCGGGCCGAACCTGGGCGCGGCGCAGGTTTACACCGCGGTGGCGCAAGGCTACACGGCGAAGTGCCCGAACGTGGCCCGGCTGCTGAACAATCTGCAGTTCACCGCGGAGATGGAAAGCCAG
>JBFJZP010000828.1:0-1615 GCA_041622095.1 Burkholderiaceae bacterium
CCAGCACCGGAACCATGTTGCGCTGTCCGCCGCTGCTGCTGCCCTGGCCGCCGGGCAACTGCACCGAATGCGTGGCGTCGAATACCACCGGAGCGTCGGTCTCGCGCATGATGGCCAGCGACCGCATGTCGCTGACCAGGTTGTTGTAGCCGAAGCTGGCCCCGCGTTCGCAGGCCATGAAGTTGTCCTCGAGCAGGCCTTTTTCGCGCGCGGCGGCGCGGGCCTTGTCGATCACGTTCTTCATGTCGCCGGGCGCGAGGAACTGGCCCTTCTTGATGTTCACCGGCTTGCCCGACTGCGCCACCGCCCGGATGAAGTCCGTCTGGCGGCACAGGAAGGCCGGTGTCTGCAGCACGTCGACCACCTGGGCCACCGCGTCGATCTGGTCTTCATGGTGCACGTCGGTCAGCACCGGCACCTGCAGTTCGCGGCGCACCTTGGCCAGGATTTCCAGGCCGTGTTCCAGGCCCGGGCCCCGAAAGCTGGTGCCGGAGGTCCGGTTGGCCTTGTCGAAGCTGCTCTTGAAGATGAACGGAATGCCGAGTTCGCGCGTGATGTCGCGCAGAGCGCCGGCGGTGTCCATCTGCAATTGCTCGGACTCGATGACACAGGGGCCGGCGATCAGGAAGAACGGATGGGCCAGCCCGACCGGGAAACCGCAGAGATTCATGCCCGGCCTCCGCCCTTGACACGCATCCGCTTCATGCGACCGCCTTGACCGACTTGAGGCTGCGGCCCTGGCTCTGGTCCCGACCCTGGTGGTCGAGCGAGGCCTTGATGAAGGCGTTGAACAGCGGGTGGCCGTTCCAGGGTGTGGACTTGAACTCCGGGTGGAACTGCACGCCGACATACCAGGGATGGACGTCGCTCGGCAATTCGACGATTTCGGTCAGGTGCTCGCGCTGGGTCTTGGCGGAGATGACCAGGCCGGCCTTGCGCAAGGTGTCGAGGTAATGCACGTTGGCTTCGTAGCGATGGCGGTGGCGCTCGGTGACGACATCGCCGTAAATCGCATGGGCCAGCGTATCGGGCTCGACGTCCGAGGTCTGGGCGCCCAGGCGCATGGTGCCGCCCAGGTCGGAGTTTTCGTCGCGGCTCTTGATCGTGCCGTCGGCGTCTTTCCACTCGGTGATCAACGCGATCACCGGATGGGGGGTGCTCGGCTCGAATTCCGTGCTGTTGGCGTCCTGCAAACCGGCCACATGGCGTGCGTATTCGATCGTGGCCACCTGCATGCCCAGGCAGATGCCCAGGTAGGGCACCTTGTTCTCGCGCGCGAAACGCGCGGTGGCGATCTTGCCCTCGATGCCGCGCTTGCCGAATCCCCCCGGCACCAGGATGCCGTCGAATCGGGCCAGCTGGTTCACCGTCTCGGCGCTGATGGTCTCGGAGTCGATGTATTCGATGCGCACCTTGGCATGGTTCTTCATGCCGGCATGGCGCAAGGCCTCGTTGAGCGACTTGTAGCTGTCGCTGAGGTCGACGTACTTGCCGACCATGGCGATGTTGACCTCGGTCTTGGGGTGCTCGGTCTCGTAGACCAGGTCGTCCCAGCGCTTGAGGTTGGCCGGCGGCGTGTTCAGCCGCAGCTTGTCGCAGATCAGGCCGTCCAGCC
>JBFJZP010000829.1:0-1613 GCA_041622095.1 Burkholderiaceae bacterium
CGCGGCCGGTCTTCTCGATGCGGATTGCCGCCTGGTGCTCGGCCAGCCGGCGCTGCAGCAACAGCAGCCGCGCCTCCAGGTTGTCGGTCAACTCCGGCAGGCCGATCGCCGGATCGAGCCGCAACTCGCGGTTGGTGAACATGTTGCGGCCCGAGTGCTGGTGTGCGTTCACCAGTTTCCAGAAGATCGCGCCGGCAACACCCTTGATCAGGTATTCGTCGTCGATGAACACGCTGTTGTTGACACGGTAGCGCCGGATACGCAGCAGCTTGCGGCATGCCGGTGCATCCGCGCTGGCGCCGGGCAAGGATTGCGCCGGTGCCGCGGCGGCCAGGTCGTGCGCCTCTGGATCGCCTTGCAGCTCGAGCGCCGCGGCAAGCTGTCCGGCGAATGCGACCAGCATGTCCTCCTGTTCGAAGTCGAAACGCAGTTCCTGCGCACTCTCGGCAAACAACACGCCGCGCAGGCGGCCGGTCGACACCAAGGGCACGGCCAGCTGGCTGTGGGGCTCGGTCAGGCCGGGGTAGGGAATGTCGGTATCGAGCGCCAGGGCGGGCATGTTGCTGCGCCAGCTGCTGCGCACCGCCGCCTGGTACAGGTAGCTGTTGGTCATGTGCATGATGCGCACCGGGGTCTGCTGCTGCGCCGCCACGCCGATCACGCCGTCGCCCAGGTCGATCTCCGAGCCCAGGCCGGAGGTCGGATAACCGCAGCTCGCAACGGTGTACAGCCGCGAATGGACCGGATCGAGCATCAGCACCATCGCATGCTCGGTATCGAGCAGTTCGCGCATCGTCTGCAGCGTCGTGGCCAGCAGCGCTTCCAGGGAGGTACAGCGTGTCAGCTGCTGGCTGCCGCGGCGCAGGACGGCCAGCACCGCGCGGCGCGCTGGCGGGGCCGCCAGCGGTTGGCCGGCAACCGGCTCGACGCGCAACACGTCGTAGATGTCCGACCCACGCAGGCGGAACACTTCGGCCATGCCGGCATGCGATGCAATGCCGGCGAGCTGGGCCTTCATCGCCTCGAACACCGGACCCTGGTCTTCGGTGCGCACATACATCAGGTGCAGGCGATAGAACGACGCAGTGTGCGGATCCACCAGCAACACCGTCGCCTGCGGGTTGACCAGGATGTTCTGGCGCGTCTTGTTGAAGAACTGGAACGACAAGGCCACATGCGAATCGTCGACATAGAACACCTGCGAGATGTAGGCCACGTTGGGTGTGCCGTCGATCGCGACGGTGGCCATGACCGCCGGTATCGCGCCTTCCAGGCAAGGCCGGATGTCGGCCAGCCGGGGCAGCAAGGCGCCCGTCATGGCAGGACCTCCGCGCTGTCGGCGGCGCCGCAGTCCCGATGGGGCCGCTGTACCGGGTTCATGGTGCTGGGTCCTGGGCTGCGGACAAGGCCGTGCCCGCATGCGGGCCGGGTGTCTGGTCGAATGCCTGCAGCGGCGTGAAGCGCACCGCGACCAGGTCGTCCAGGTCGCAGGAGAACATCGCGTGGGCGAACTCCGCGCTGTAGCCGATCAGGCCCAGTTCCTGCTCCATCGACGCCCGGTAACGCTCCAGCACGCTCCGGTCAGCCGGCTCGGCCGCGCGGATGCTCCTCAA
>JBFJZP010000830.1:0-1613 GCA_041622095.1 Burkholderiaceae bacterium
GGGTACAGGTGTCGCAACACCACCCAGGCGCCGTGGTCCAGGCCGCGGCGCTCGTCGCTCAGCGGTGACCACCCGGCATCGCCAAGCAAGTCCAACGCACGCCGCGCCAGCTCAGGATGACCGTCGACCGGGTAGGTGATCTCGTAGAGTGCAGGGTCGAAACCGCCGAAGTCGTGGATCGTCTGCGGGCGGGCCACCAGGCCCACGCGCGGGCTCGGCGTCATCCAGTGCGGCGACACCACCAGCACGGCACGGGGCCGGGGCAGCGCCCGGCCCAGCGCGGTCAGTTGGGGCCCGGCGAGGCCGGGTTCGATCGCGAAGGTCGGCGCGCCGTGCGAGACGAACAGGCTGGGCAGGCGATTCATGGTGACGGTACTCCTGGCTTGGTATTGGGGAAATCTGCCGAGCAGTTCAGCTTGCAGTGCTGCGCGCGGCCAGCGTGGCATCCACCGACAGCCGCCCTGCACCGCTGACCAGCAACGACACCGAAGCTGCGAGCAAAGCCAGCGCGAACTCGTAGCCGTTGTTGGCCATGAACAGGCCCTTGTCGATGTGCACCGAGAAAATGGCCACCAGCATTGCGAAGGCCAGCGCCGCCGCTGCGGGGCGCACCAGCACACCGAAGAGCAGCGCCAGGCCACCGAAGAACTCGGCACCACCCGCCAGCAAGGCCATCAGGTAGCCGGGCGTCAGGCCCAGCGACGCCATGAACTGGCCCGTGCCTTCCAGGCCGTAGCCGCCGAAGGCACCGAACAGTTTCTGCGCGCCGTGCGCCACGAAGATGATGCCGACGGGGATGCGCAGGGCCAGGGCGCCCCAGCCGGAATTGGTAGACAGTACGCGGTCGATAAGACGATTGCTCATGTGAATGCTCCTTGATTTGTTGAATGTCGAATGCCTCAGGCCTTGCGGATCCAGGTCGGCGCGATGGCCGTGCCCAGACCGGCGCCGTAGCCGAGGTAGATGTTCAAGCCGGCCAGTGGCTCGAGGTAACGCGCGTTCTTCAGGCCACCGGCGTCGACCACCGCGAAGCCGATGCTCTCGGCGATGCTGCTTGCGGTCTGCTTGGCGCGTTCGCTGTCGCTGGCGACGAAGACGCTGACCTGACGGCCGTCTCCGAAGTCGGCACCTTCGGCCAGCACTTGCGCGAACACGGTGTTGAATGCCTTGACGAACTCGGCACCCGGCACCGCCTTGGCGATCTCTTCGGCCGCCGAGGTGCTGTGGCCGATCGTCAGGCCCATGTAGTCGGCGGTCAGCGGGTTGGTGATGTCGACGACCACCGTGCCCTTCAGGTCACCAACGGCTTGCAGCGCAGTCACGGCGTCGGCATAGCCGGTGGCCAGGATGAGCGCATCGGCGCCGCTCGCGGCGCCAGCAATGTCCACTGCTCTGGCACCGGGGTTGGCCGCGGCCACGGCAGAGGCCTTGCCGCTGTCGCGTGCCGTCACGCTGACCTGATGCCCTGCGCGGGTGAGTTGACTGACGAAGGCCGAGCCCATGTTGCCGGCGCCGATGACTGTGATCTTCATGACTTGTTTCCCTTTGAAAAATGCAGCGATTGCTGCGATGGGTTGAACTCTATAAGAGCCGTCCAAAGAGATAAATAGGAC
>JBFJZP010000831.1:0-1612 GCA_041622095.1 Burkholderiaceae bacterium
ACGCCGGACGAGTACCGTCGGTCCATTGACGGGCAGTCGCCGATCAGGCAGTCGTGATATGCAGCCGCGACCCCAAGAGCGCCTTGGCGCAAGGCTGCCCGTCAAGGTCAACCAGACACTGAATGCCAGCCCATCACCCGCGCATGAAGAAGATGGCCGTCATCAGCAGGCCGATTGCCACGATACCTGCGCGCAGGACAGGCGCCGGTAGGCGGCGCGCCACACGCGCGCCGAAGTAACCCCCCGCAGTTGCGGCCACCATCATCACGAGCGCCTGCGGCCACGCCACCAGGCCCCCGATCGCGTAAATCACGACCGCGATCGCCGTCAACAGGGCCGAGACGACGTTCTTGCTTGCATTGGCTGCGTTCAGGCTGGACTGACCGAGCAAGCCAAACAAGGCCAGCAGCAAGATACCCAGGCCCCCGTTGAAATAGCCACCGTAAACCGACACCAGGATCACACCGATCGACGCGCCGC
This sequence comes from Burkholderiaceae bacterium, assembly GCA_041622095.1. GTDB lineage: Bacteria > Pseudomonadota > Gammaproteobacteria > Burkholderiales > Burkholderiaceae_C > CAISIP01. Next base: position 481 of record JBFJZP010000831.1, read on the forward strand.
CTGTCGACGGATTGCCGCTGCCGGTCATCCGGGCCCGGGTGCGGCGCACGACCGCCGGGCCGATCGCGAACAGTATGGTTGCGATCAGCAACAGCCACGGAACGAGGACCCGAAAGGTTCGGTCATCGGTCACCAGCAACAGCGTCGCGCCTGCAGCGCCACCGGCAAGACTGAGAACGGCCAGGCGCAGGAGCGTCAGGCCAGGCGGCGCCTGCAGGTCATCGCGAAAGCCCCAGGCGCCCGCCACGTAACCCGGCAGCAGGGCGACAGTGCCGGTGGCGTTGGCCAGCACCGGCGGCAATCCGGTGAAAACAAGCGCCGGCAAGGTCAGGAAGCTGCCGCCGCCGGCGACGGCGTTCAGTGCGCCTGCACCAAACGCTGCGGACAGCAGCAATGCGAGATGGAACGGGTCGGTCATATCGATGAAACTGGCAAGTCAACCGGAATTCGAAAGTTGCGCGATGCGTGACGGCATCGAACGGGAACCGGCATTGTCCATCCCGTCGATCACCGCATGACATCACATGGAGCCTGGCATTGAAGCCGGCCGCTGACGCCCGCAGCCCTGAAACTGCTGAGTCGGGTCAGGTTCGCGGCTCACGATCGACAGAAATCACAGCCATAGATGACGGGTCACGCAGTGCCCGACAGCTGTTCGGCATACAGGCCGTAAGCTGCGCGCTGCGGCGCGTTGCGTCAATCGGGCAAGGCACCGGCGAGTGCCTCGGTCGCGAACTCGTTGGCGAAGCCGTTCTGGTAGTTCAGTGTCTGGTCGTGCAAAGCCTCGCGGATCATGGCGCAGCGCTCCTGTGTTTCACGGGTGCGCCGCAGCACCCAGGTCTTCTGCCGCGGCAGCGATGAGTTGCTGTGCCACTTCGGCATCGGCGATACGGTCGATCGCCAGCAGCGCAAATCGCGCCAGGAACATCGGGGACCGGGACTCACCGAGCTGCGTCATGGTCTTGCACAGGTTCGTGTAGACGGCATCGAGTTCGCTGTCCGTCATCGCGGCAGTCTTCCGGGTCACATTGCGGGTAGCAGTGGTCATCGTGTTCTCCTGTCCGGGTTCAGGGGTGCAGTGTGTATTCGATGGCGGCGAGCATCTCGGCGACGTCGGCTTCGCGCCATCGGC
>JBFJZP010000832.1:0-1612 GCA_041622095.1 Burkholderiaceae bacterium
ACCAGATGGGCGTCGTTTTCGCCTGACGGCGAGCGCGGCGGCTTCACCGGGAATCAACCCGCCATCATGCTGGCGAGCGAACGCGCGCACAAGGCCATCAGGCCACCCGGCAACAGGCCGAGCAACAACACCAGTGCGCCGTTGGCGGTGAGCACCAGCCGCACATCCAGCGGCGCCTCGATCGCGGCGGTCTGGGTGGGTGCATCGAAGTACATCAGCTTGACCACACGCAGGTAGTAGAACGCGCCGACCAGCGACATCATGACCGCAAACACCGCCAGCGCGATGTCCGAACCCTGGCCGGAGGAGATCAGCGCCTGCAGCACCGACAGCTTGGCATAGAAGCCGACCATCGGCGGAATGCCAGCCAGCGAGAACATGCAGATCGCCATCACCGCTGCGTACAGGGGGCTGCGCTGGTTCAGGCCGGCAAAGTCGGCGATCTCCTCGCTCTCGAAGCCCTTGCGCGACAGCAACATGATGATGCCGAAGGTCGCCAGCGTCGTCAGCACGTAGGTGACGACATAGAACATCGACGAGCCATAGGCGTCGGCCGAAGAGATGCTGTTGCCGTTGATGACGCCCGACATCATGCCCAGCAGCACGAATCCCATCTGCGAGATGGTCGAGAACGCCAGCATGCGCTTGATGTTGGTCTGCGCAATCGCAGCCAGGTTGCCGACCAGCAAGGAGCCGACCGCGAGCACTGCCAGCATCTGCTGCCAGTCCAGCGCCAGCGGCAACATGCCCTCGACCAGCAGACGGATGAAGATCGCGAAAGCCGCGAGTTTGGGCGCGCCACCGACCATCAGCGTCACCGCGGTCGGGGCACCGTGGTAGACGTCGGGAATCCACATGTGGAACGGCACCACGCCGAGCTTGAAGGCCAGACCGGCGACGACGAAGACCAGGCCGAACACCAGCACCTGGTGCTTGATCGCGCCGGTGGCGATCGCCTGCGCGACCTCGTTGACGTCGAGCGAACCGGTGGCGCCGTACATCATCGACAAACCGTACAACAGGAAACCGGAGGCCATCGCGCCCAGCACGAAGTACTTCATCGCCGCTTCGGTCGCCTGGGTGTTGTCGCGACGCAAGGCCACCAGGGCATAACTCGACAAGGTCAGCAGTTCCAGGCCCATGTAGATGACCAGGAAGTTGTTGCCGCCGATCATGATGAACATGCCCAGCAGCCCGAACAGCGACAAGGTGAACAGTTCGCCGCCGCGCAGCATCTCGCGTTCGCCGGCATACGGACGGCCATAAACCAGGGTGACCATCACCGCCAGCGTGGCGAAGCACTTGAGCCAGTTGCCCATCTGGTCGCTGACGACCATCTTGCCGAAGCCGTACTGGTTCAGGCCGCTGATGGCGTATTCGGCCTGCATGATCGCGACCACGGCCAGCGTGACCATCGTCATGGCATAGGTGAGGCTGCGGCCCTTGCTCTTGACGCCGAGGTCGACCAGCGAGATGACGCAGGCCAGCGTCAACAGAACGATTTCCGGATAAAGCGTGATCCAGCTGTAGTTGTCAATCATGTTCGCGGATCTCTCAATTCAACTTCGATATCGCAACGTGCCTGAGCAATTCGGCGACCGAGCTGTCCATC
>JBFJZP010000833.1:0-1612 GCA_041622095.1 Burkholderiaceae bacterium
CATGGTGCTGGCCAACAAGTCGACCAGCCAGATGTTCGGCGTGCCGGAAACCCGGCTGGTCGGGCGCTCGCCGTCGACATTTGCCTGGCATGACAGCCACGACGGCAAGGTGGCAAACGCCGACCTGCCCTGGCAACGTGCACTGAGCACCAAGCAGGCGCAACGCGATGTGCATCTGAAGGTCAGCAGCACCGACGGCACACGGTATTCGCTGCGCGCCAACTGCTCGCCGATCCTGGACGACCGCGGCGGCATCCAGGCGCTGGTGATCAGCTTCCAGGACGTGACCGAACTCGAGCAGCGCGGCGTCGCGCTGCAGGTGGCCAAGGAACAGGCGGATGCCGCCAACGAGGCCAAGAGCCAGTTCCTGGCCAACATGAGCCATGAGATCCGCACGCCGATGAACGCGATCCTGGGTTTCACCGAAGTGTTGCGGCGCAGCGGGCTGCGCCAGTCGGGTGAAGCCAGCAAGCACCTGGACATCATTCACTCCAGCGGCAAGCACCTGCTGAACCTGATCAACGACATCCTGGACCTGTCCAAGGTCGAGGCCGGTCGGCTCGAGGCCGAACGTATTGCGTTTGCGCCGCACCAGGTGGCGCATGAGGTGGTACAGACTCTGACCGAGCGCGCCAGCGACAAGGGCCTGACCTTGACGCTGGAGTTTCCCGAACCGCTGCCGGCCACGATCGACGGCGACCCGGCGCGCCTGCGCCAGGTCCTGACCAACCTGATCGGCAATGCGATCAAGTTCACCGAAAGCGGGGGTGTGCGTATCGTGTCGCGGCTTGCGCACGAAGGCACGCAGACGCGTTATTGCATCAATGTCATCGACAGTGGCATCGGTATCCCGGCGGACAAGGTCGAGTCGGTGTTCGAGCCTTTCGTGCAGGCGGAGTCGTCCACCACGCGCCGCTTTGGCGGCACCGGCCTGGGGTTGACGATCAGCCGCGGTTTCGCCCGCGCGATGGGTGGCGACATCACGGCCAGCAGCGTGCATGGTCAGGGAACGACCTTCAGCATCTGGCTGGATGCCGGCACGCCCGATCCGGCCACGATGCTGGCGCCGGAGCAACTGGCGCAGCAGGCACAAGCCAGCGCACCCGTGGCCGCGACACGCTGGACGTTCGCGCCGCGCCATGTGCTGGTGGTCGACGACGCTGCGGAGAACCGGCAACTGGTGCGGTTCTTGCTCGAAGAGGTCGGGCTACGGGTCAGCGAGGCCGACAACGGACAGGTGGCACTCGACCGGATCGCAGCCGAGTCCTTCGACCTGATCCTGATGGACATGCAGATGCCGGTGATGGATGGCCAGACCGCCACCCGCAAGTTGCGTGGGCGTGGTTGCGAGTTGCCGATCATCGCGCTGACCGCCAATGCGATGAAAGGCTTCGAGAAGGAACTCGAGGCGGCAGGCTTCAGCGGCTACCAGACCAAGCCGATCGACGTGGACGCCTTGCTGGCTGACCTGGCCAGCCGGTTAGACGGCAAAGCGACGGACGCCGACGCAGCCGATGCCATGGATGCCACTGTTAAGGTCGACGCGGCGCCAGTCGGCACCATGCCCGAACCCGAACCCGGCACCGGCAGCGCGGCGGTGGATGCGCCCACC
>JBFJZP010000834.1:0-1606 GCA_041622095.1 Burkholderiaceae bacterium
CGGCCCGGCGGCGCCATACGCCGGTGGGCCCATGCCCACGGGGGCCCCGGCTCAAGGCTGGATGCGGCCGACGATCACCAGTTCCTGGCCGCTCGGGCGCAACACGACGCCTTCGCCGGAAGAGGTAAAGCCACCGGTCAGCGCCGAGATGTTGACCTGGTGGGTGACGACAACCAGTGCCCCTGGCCCCTTCCATTGCAGCAGCAGCGCGCGGGCGGCCGCGGTCTGCTGCGCCGCGTTGTCCCGGTCCTGGAAGAAGGAGTTGAACGCCGGCTCCGCCGTGACGCGACCGGGAAATGCCAGCTCTGCCGTCTCACGCGTGCGGCACCATTGCGATGCCAGCACCTTGTCGACCGTCACCCGCTGCGCGCGCAGGCGTTGCCCGATGCGTTGCGACTGTTCTCGGCCGGCCTGGTCCAGGTTGCGCTGCGTGCTGCAGTCGCCGATCCGGAACGTCGGCGGGTCACCGACACCGGGCGCGTTGGCGTGGCGAAACAACACGATGCCGCCGGCGCGCAAGGCATCCCAAGCGGCTGCGTCGCCAGCATCCGACTGCGCGCTGGCATCGGGTAATGCAGACATCGCGCCGGCGACGCACAGCAGTGCGCTCAGCAAGGTCTTGCGTCGGATCGGGCTCGGCCGGTTGACGGGTGGATTCATGGTGCAGGGTCTTGCGCGATCTTTTTGAGCCTGGTGTGACCGATTCCGGCCGCGCGAGTTCAATGCGATCACGCGCCGGCGGGTGCCGGCGGCAAAAGAAAACCCGCCGACCGTCGAGCGGGGGCGGGTTTCGTTCGCGCGCGGCGATGGCGCCGCGCCAGCGAGCCTGGCCTTACTTGAGCGACATCACCCAGGCCGCCAGCTTCTTGGCTTCTGCCTCGGTGACCTGGGTGTTGGCCGGCATCGGCACCGCGCCGAAAACGCCGGATCCGCCCTTGATGATCTTGGCGGCCAGCTTGTCGACTGCGCCGGGCTGACCGGCGTACTTGGCGGCCACTTCCTTGTAACTAGGACCGACCAGCTTCTTGTCCACCTTGTGGCAGCTCATGCAGTTCTTGGCCGTTGCCAAAGCCTCGTCGGCATGTGCCGGTGCCACCAGTGCGGCAGCGGTAAAGGCCGTGGCCACAAACGCCCAGCGTGCTTTCGTCATTGACATCCTTTTTGTTGGGTTACAGTTGCTTCGGGCGATTGTAGTGAACACGCACCGCGCCCCTTGTCAGCAAATGTGTCGAATTTCTTGGAGAGTGTGATGTATTTTCTGGGTTTGGGGATTGTCTTGCTGGCCCTGAAGTACCTGGAGTGGCAACCGGTGGCCGATTGGAGCTGGTGGACGGTACTGGCGCCGTTCGGTTTGGCGATCGTCTGGTGGTACTGGGCCGACGCCAGCGGTTACACGAAACGCAAGTCGATGGAGCGCGAGAACCTGCGCAAGCAGCAACGCATCGACCGCAACAAGGAAGCGATCGGTACCAATTTCCGCAAGAAGCGCTGAGCGGCGGCGCAAACCGGCGCCGCCCTGCGGGATCAATAGTTGTCGAGCACCGCGCCCTTGCTGGCCGATGCCGCGTTGAACGCGAACTTGGCTTGCACGCCGCGGGTGTAGCGC
>JBFJZP010000835.1:0-1601 GCA_041622095.1 Burkholderiaceae bacterium
AGGAGATGCTGAACTGGTGCCCGTTATTGGGTGCGATGGAAGAGCTCGGTGCGAGACTCGACTGGAGCTCTTTCACCGAGACACATATTTTCAATTCGAACAAGGTGTTTGCGGTCTACGAAACAGCGTGAACAGCAACATGAGTGCACAACAGCAACACGTGGTGATCATAGGCGCTGGCCAGGCGGGATTCCAGGTCGCGGCCGGTCTGGCGCGGCTCGGTCATCCCGGCCGCATCACGCTGATCGGCGAGGAGCCGTTCCCGCCCTATGACCGGCCACCGCTTTCCAAGCAGTACCAGGTCGATGGCGACGAAACCGCCATCGCCCTGGCTCCGACGTTGCCACCGCATGTATCCCAACTAAGTGGCACGAAGGTGGTGCGGCTGGATACCCGGACGCAGCAAGTCCTGCTGGCCGGCGGCGAAGCCGTCCCCTACGATCGGCTGGTACTGGCGATGGGGACGCGCCCGCGTCGCCTGCCGCACCTGGAGAAGTCTTCTCGAGTACGGATACTGCGGACGCTGGAGGACGCGCGCGCAATCCGAGCTGCGCTTCAACAAGTGAAGAGTCTGCTGGTGCTGGGAGGCGGACCGATTGGTCTGGAACTGGCAGCCACAGCCGCAGGCCTCGGTTTGCGGTCAGCCGTCGTCGAACAGGCGCCACGCCTGATGGGACGAAGTACGCCGGCAGCCATGGCGGAGCTGATACTCGAACACCATCGTAGGAATGGCATGGCAATCCACCTTGGTCGCACGATCGCTTCCCTGGACGATGAGGCTGGCGAGGCGGTGCTGGACGATGGCCGGCGGGAGTCGGCCGAGTTGGTGGTTGTCGGGATTGGCGTGCAGGCCAATGATGAACTCGCAGCGCAGGCAGACATCGCCTGCGACGACGGTATTTTCGTCGACCGCTGGTGCCGCACCACCACCCCGAATGTGTATGCGGTCGGCGACGTCACGCGGCAGCGCAACCCTGTCACCGGACGCTTCGAGCGCATCGAGACCTGGGCCAACGCACAAGGACAGGGGCAGGCGCTGGCTAACTTCCTGTGCGACTCGCACGATGCGAAGCCATATGACGCCGTGCCCTGGTTCTGGTCCGATCAAGGTGACGCGCGCCTGCAATGCGCTGGCGCCATCAGTGGCGATCACCAGGCGTGGCGCATCGATGCATCCACCGGCGCGAGCATCCTGGTGCAATGGACCCTGGGCCAGGTCACCGGCGTCGCCGCCCTCAATGCGGCACGAGACTTCAATCAGCTGAAGCGGCTGATCGTACCGCGCCCGACGATCACGCCCGAACAGCTCGCGGCGCAGGAATTGAACATCCGCACACTCGTGCAACAAGCATTAGCGACCTGAGCGGACCGCTGCAGATGGAGACAACAGAACCATGATTAACGACCAAGGATTCCTTTCCTTGTGCCCCGTGGCCGACCTGGCCGGTGGCACCATCGGCAGTGCGCTGCTACCTAACGGCGTCAGGCTCGCCCTGTACCTTGTTGAGGGTCTGCCATTCGCAACCGATGATCGTTGCACTCACGGCAATTCCTCGCTGGCCGACGAAGGTTGCCTTGAGGGCCACATCGTCGAGTGCGGC
>JBFJZP010000836.1:0-1595 GCA_041622095.1 Burkholderiaceae bacterium
CGATCTTGAACCAGGTGAAAAACGATGCCCATGCAACCTGCCGTTCGCCGATGTCCGGATACATCAGCAGCAAGGCCACGATCTGCGCGTTCTCGCACAGGTCCCACAAGCCGGCAAACACCGGAATGCCGGCCAGCACCCACCAGCTCTCGAACGGGCGAAACCGGTACAGAATGCCGCTGAACAGGCTCACATACGCGATCGGAAACAGGACATCGATCGTCGGGCTGGCCCAGGCATACACCTGCCGGCCGGCCGGCCCGTAAGCAGACATCGCAGCCATCAGTTCCGCATGGCTGTAGCCGCTGCGGACATCGAGCACCGGCGCATCCAGCCCCATCGCCGGGAACAGCACCGTCACCGACAACAAGGCCCAGGCCATGGCCAGCAGCAGCACCGGCGTGCGCGCCGCCCAGGTGAAATATCGTCGCATCCAGGCCGCCATCGGGTTCAGCGGCGGGCTCTCAACGCGGCGATTCGCCGCCGACCAGCGCGATGCGCCGGCGGATCGTCGCCAGCGCTTCGCGGTCATCCGCCTGCTCGGCACGCCAGGCCTGCACGCCGAGCCAGGCCAGCAAGGGCCGGCGCCAGCCTTGCGAAGATGCCGCATCGATTGCGACGCGGATGGTCAAGGCGTCCGCCTGGCCGCGGCGCATCAGCACACCGGCAGCCACCAGGCGCGACAGCGGATCTTCGATGGCCGCCACCGCCGCGCCGCCGCCGGAAGCCATCGCAGTGGCCGAAGCCACCGAACGATGTTGTTTCGGCAGCAATGGCAATTGTTCCGCCGGCAACTGTCCGGCCAGATACGCGGCGTAGGCCTGTTCCTGCGGCGCGGCATCCGGTGCCAGGCGGTCGAAGCCGGCGCAGGGCTCGAGCACCAGGCTGGCCACACGGGTTGCACAACGCACGAGTTCGGCCCGCGCCATCAGGTCGGCGCGGCCGGTGCGTGCGATCTCTGCGCGGGCCCGGGCGAATTCAACCGCCTCGATCGCGCCATTGCCGGACAGGTAGGCATCCTGGGCGCGTCCGATGGCGCCATGGGCATTGAGTTGCCAGTCGGGCGCAGGCGGCCCGCCGGCACAGGCCACCAGCGTGGCCGCCAGCAGCAGGATCAGGTGGCGCAATGGCTTGTTCATGGCAACTTGATCTCGGCATCCCGGGCGAACGGCCATTTGCGATTGACCTCGTTGACCAGCTGTTCGATCTTGCGCAGGCTGGCCTCGACCTCGGCGCGCAAGGCACCCAGGTCGGTCGTGGCTTCACGGGTGTTGGCGCCGATCGCCTGCGCTTCCACCAGTACCGCATCGACCTTCTTCAGGCTGTTGCGTGCGTCGGCCAGCAAGCCATTGAGTTGCACCACCGTCGCACGGGTCTCGCGCACCACGCCCTCAGAACCGAACACCTGCTCGTCGGCGCGGGCGATCATGCCGTCGGTGCGTGCCGCAATGCCGTCGGCCCTGCGCACCAGGCCGTCGACCTGCGCCACCAATGCGTTGCTGCGCGCAAGCATCTGAGACAACTGCTGCGCGTCGGTGTCATTGCCGAGCAGCACGCCGATGGCGCCGAACGCAAGGTCTTGCGGGGTGATGCCG
>JBFJZP010000837.1:0-1591 GCA_041622095.1 Burkholderiaceae bacterium
AGAAGGGATGGAAGGGGTTGCGCTTGATGCCGCAGCGCGCCACCGCCGCATTGACGAAGCCCAGGTCGAAATGGGCGTTGTGACCGACCAGCACGGCCCGCCGACAGCCATGTTCCTTGATCTTGCGCCGGACCAGCTGGAAGGTCTTGCCCAGCGCATTGGACTCCTTTTCGGCCGCGCGCAAGGGGCTGAAGGGACGAATGCCGGTCACCTCCAGCGAGGCCTCTTCGATATTGGCGCCGGCGAAGGGCTCGACGTGAAAATGCACCGCCTCACCTGGCGACAGCCGGCCCTGCTCGTCGATATCCAGGCTGCAGGCGGCAATTTCCAGCAGGGCGTCGGTGGCGCAGTTGAAGCCGCCGGTCTCGACATCCACGATGATCGGCAGGAAGCCGCGAAAGCGCTGGGCCATGGGGGAGGCTGTCGTCGTCGATTCGCCGCCCTCGACCTTGTCCTCGGTGCTGTCGCTCATGCAAGCACCTGCCAGTCCAGGGTCTGGCCCGCCAGCATGGGCACCACCTCGGAATCCGCCAGGGGCAGCGATTCCGGCACCTGCTGGCGCTGTTTGCGCAGGGTCATCCGGTCGGTATTGCGCGGCAGGCCGTAGAAGTCGGGTCCGAAGTGGCTGGCGAAGGCCTCCAGCGCGTCCAGCCGTCCGGCGGCCTCGAAGCTCTCGGCATACAGTTCCATCGCGGTGGCGGCGGAGAAGATGCCGGCGCAACCACAATCCGATTCCTTGCGTTCGCGGGCGTGCGGCGCGCTGTCGGTGCCCAGGAAGAAGCGCGGGTGGCCGCTGACCGCCGCCTCGGCCACTGCCTGGCGGTGGGCCTCGGCCTTGAGCACCGGCAGGCACCAGCTGTGCGGGCGCAGGCCGCCGCGGAACAGCTCGTTGCGGTTGAAGCGGATGTGCTGCGGGGTGATCGTCGCGGCCACGCCTTCACCGGCCTCGCGGACGAAGTCCACCGCCTGGGCCGTGGTGATGTGCTCCAGCACGATCTTCAGCGCGGGAAAGCGGTCGCGCAACGGGCGCAGGATGCGTTCGATGAACACCGCCTCGCGGTCGAAGATGTCCACATCCGGATCGGTGACCTCGCCGTGGACCTGCAGCACCAGGCCGGCCTCGCTCATGGCGGCCAGCGCCGCGTCGGCGCGGCGGATGTCGGTGACCCCGGAATCGGAATTGGTTGTCGCCCCGGCCGGATACAGCTTCAGCCCGTGGACGAAGCCGCTGGCCGCGGCGGTTTCGACTTCCGCCGCACTGGTGCTGTCGGTCAGATACAGGCTCATCAGCGGCTCGAAGTTCAGGCCCTGCGGCAGCGCGGCCAGGATGCGCTCGCGGTAGGCGCCAGCCAGTGCCGTGGTGGTCACCGGCGGGCTGAGATTGGGCATGATGATGGCGCGGCGGAACTGGCGCGCGCTGTGGGCCACGGTCTGGGTCAGCGCAGCGCCATCGCGCAGGTGCAGGTGCCAGTCGTCAGGGGCGGTGATCGTGAGAGCGTTCATCAGCCGGGTATAATCGCCCGCCCTGCCCATCCCGGCAAATCGCCATGTCTGATATCAAGAAAGTCGTACTCGCCTATTCCGGCGGCCT
>JBFJZP010000838.1:0-1590 GCA_041622095.1 Burkholderiaceae bacterium
CGCGCCGGCGCTGACCAGCAAGTCGAGTCCGCCGGCACGTTGCACCGTGCGCTCGATGATGGCCGTCATGGCCGCGTAGTTGCCGGCTTCGCCGGCCTCGAAGGCAGCGTTCGGATTGATGGCGCGCAGCGTCGCCATTGCCTCCTCGCCATGCCCGGGATCGCGCCCGGTAACGATCACCTGGGCACCACGTTGCGCCAGTGCGTGGGCGATGGCGAAGCCGATGCCACGTGAACCGCCGGTTATCAATGCAATCTTGCCTTCCATCCCGTCACTCCTTGTCTGCGCCACAAGCGGTCGCTCCGCTGGCCACCATGGCCGCGATATCGGATGCCGAGTAGCCAGCTTCGCTGAGGATCTCGGCGCTATGTTCACCCAGCTTGGGGGCCAGGCGGGTCACCTCGAGCGGAGTACGTGACCAGCTGGACGGCGAGCGCAAGCTGACCACGCTACCGGCGCTCGGGTGCTCATGGCGTTCGAAGAAGCCAACCGCATTCAGGTGTTCATCCTGCAGCAGCGACTCCAGCGAATGCAGTGGCCCCGAAGGCACATCTGCCTTGCGCAGCAGTTCCAGCCAATGCGCGGTGGTCTGGGTGCGGAACAGGGTCTCGAGGTAGCCGTAGACCTCGACCGAATTCGTGGTGCGGGCCTGCAGGCTCGCGAATCGCGGGTCGTGCATGCGCTCGGGTTCGCCGACAGCTGCCAGCAGCGACTGCCAATGCCGGTCGTTGATCAGAAAGGCGCAGACATGGCCGTCGGCAGTGCGAAAGGGCCGCCGGTCACGGCTGAGATGGCGCGTGTATCCCGGTGGCCCCAGCGGGGGATCGAAGCTCGACCCCATCAGGTGGTCTCCCAGCACTCCCTGGGCCATGGTCTCGAACATCGGCACTTCAATCGCCTGGCCTTCGCCGGTGCGCAGTTTGTGCACCAGGCCGCCCAGAGCAGCATTGACCAGCGCAACGCCGACATGACGGTCGGCCATCGCCAGCGGCGCGTAACGGGGACCGTCGCCGCCGGCGCGTTCGAACAGGCTGGGGATGGCGACCATGCCCTGCATCAGATCGTCCAGCGCCGGCAGCGCCGCATAGGGGCCGTCCTGGCCAAAGCCGACCGCGCCGACGTAGACCACGCCGGGATTGACGGCGGACACCGCGTCGTAGGACAAGCCAAGGCGAGCCATCGCCTGAGGCCGCACGTTGTAGACGAAGATGTCGGCGTGCGCGGCGAGCCGCAGTGCGGCGTCGCGGCCGGAAGGCTGCTTCAGGTCGAGCACGATGCTGCGCTTGTTGCGGTTGATCTGCATGAACATGCCGCCCAGGCCGGGTGCGGGCATCGGACCGATTGCGCGCACCAGATCGCCCTCAGGCGGCTCGACCTTGATGACCTCCGCACCCATGTCGCCGAGGATCTGGGTCGCAAACGGACCCATCAGATAACTGGTCAGATCGAGCACGCGAATGCCATGCAGTGGAGTCATCGTCGTCCTTTTCGGTTCCTGTTGATCGTCGGTCAGCGCGAGGTCGCTGCGGTCAGGCCGGTCCACGCACCCTCGGCGCCCTGACGGCGGAATGCCGCGACCAGTTCGCGCGC
>JBFJZP010000839.1:0-1589 GCA_041622095.1 Burkholderiaceae bacterium
AAGCCGGTGCGGCGGGCTGATCGAGGTAGCGCTCGACCAGACGTGTCCAATAGGCGGCGCCGACGGTCAGGTTGCGATCGTCGAAATCGTAGCGGGCGTTGTGCAGCATCGGACAATCCTCGCCATTGCCCACGCGCAGGAAACAACCGGGCTTGTGCTGCAGGAAATAGGCGAAATCCTCGCTGCCGGTGACTGGGCCGAAGGGTGCGATGACACGGTCGGTGCCGACCAGTTCTTCGGCCACCTGGCGGGCCAGTTCGGTTTCCGGCGCGCTGTTGACCACCACCGGGTAACCGCGCTGGTATTCGATTTCGACACTGCCACCGTAAGCCTGTACATGGCCGGTGACGAGTTCGGTGATGCGCTGTTGCAGTTGCTCTCTGACCTTGGCGTCGAAGGATCGGATGCTCAGTTCCAAGATCGCCGATTCGGGGATCACGTTGGCCGCGAAACCGGCGTGCACGGTGCCGACGGTCACGATCGAGGTCTGCGTCGGATCGATGTTGCGCGACACCACCGTCTGCAAGGCCATGATCAGGCTGCCGGCAATCACCACCGGATCTACGGCGAGGTGCGGCCGGGCGGCGTGGCCGCCGCGGCCATGAACCACGATGCGCGCGGTGTCCGATGCCGACATGAAGGCGCCCGTCCCGAACATGAAGGTACCGGCCGGATAGCCGGGATGGTTGTGCATGCCGAAGATGGCGTCGCAGGGGAAACGCTCGAACAGGCCGTCGGCAATCATGCGCTGCGCGCCGCTGTCCTTGCCGGCCTCTTCGGCCGGCTGGAAAACCAGGTGTACCGTGCCGGAAAACTGCCGCGTGCGTGCCAGTTGCTGCGCCGCGCCGAGCAGCATCGTGGTATGCCCATCATGGCCGCAGGCGTGCATCGCGCCCGGCACCTGGCTGGCGTGGGGTTTGCCGGATTGTTCAGTGATCGGCAAGGCATCCATGTCGGCGCGCACCGCGATGCTGCGTGTGCCCTCACCCACCTTCATGCTGCCGACCACGCCGTGGCCGCCGATATTGCGGCTTACCTCATAACCCCACTCGGCGAGTCGGCTGGCGACCAGATTGGAGGTTGCCACTTCATTGAAGGACAGCTCCGGGTTCTGGTGCAGCTGATGGCGGGTCTGGCGCAGGAAGTCGCTGGCGCCGAGCAGGTCGCCAAGCTGGCAGAAGCAGGAATATCGGGCGCCAAGGGCGGCGCTCATCGAAGCGCGTTCGGGGGCGTTCATGGCGTGCCTCCGGCGCCCATGTCCCAGTACAGGCCGGTCATGATGCTCAGCCCTTCGCGCAGCACTTCGGGCGGCAGGTGTTCGTTGGGTGCATGTTGTGAACAGCCGGGATAGGAATGTGGGACCCAGACCGTGCGCAGACCGAGCACGTCGGTGAAGATGTCGTTGGGCAGCGAGCCACCCAGATTCGGCAGGATTGCCGGCTTCTTGCCGGTGGTCTCGGCCAGCGATCTTGCGGCCCACAACACCCAGGGGTCCTCCGGATCGATGCGGGTGGCATGGAACATTTCCTCGCGGGTTGCGACCAGCTTGACCATGTCGAAACCATGTTCGTCGAGGTGGCGGCGCAGCG
>JBFJZP010000840.1:0-1589 GCA_041622095.1 Burkholderiaceae bacterium
CGGCCACCGGCGTGGAGTAGGGCAAGGCTTCGGCGACCAGCCGGGAGCGGATGTCGCGGTCGGTCAGGATGCCGACCATGCGCGCCTGTTGCCCGTCGCCGTTGCCCAGGATCAGCAAGGACGATACGCCGCTTTCGGCCATGCGGCGCGCCGCATCCAGCGCGGTGGCGGTCTGATCCATGCACACCGGCTCGCGCGCCACCAGCGTGTCAACGGTCACCGAGCTCAGTTGATTGCCTTCCTCGCGGCGCGAAACGACCTGGCGCAAGCGCACCCGGTCCTCGGTCGCCACCAGGTCGGCGAAGCTGTTGTGGTGCTCGAACAGGTTGGTGAAAACCGGCTCGGGCACCAGGTACAGCAGGCTGTCCTCCAGGGCCCGGGCCGGGAATCGTACGGTCTTGCGATGCAGCAGGCCGAACTCGCCGAAATACCCGCCCTCGTTCATGCGGTCGTAGAGCTTGCCGTCGCGGTGAAAGACCTCGACCGCGCCGCTGCGCACCAGATGCAGGTACCGTGCGGGTTCGCCGAATTCGACGATCTGTGTGCCGGCCTTGCAATAACGCACATCGGTGGCGGCTGCCACCGTGTGCTGCACCTCTTGCGGCAGGTCCTTGAACAAGGCATGGCCCTGCAGGAAGGCCAGGATCTCGAGTTGCTCGTCCTGCATCGCGTAACGTCGCCGGGCGCCAGGCTGCCGGGTCAGGCCCCGCGTGGTTCCGAGGCCAGGCCCTTGACGACGGAAATCGTTGCGATCAGCAACACGATGGTGAAAGGAAAGCCGGTGGACACCGCCATCGCCTGCAAGGCGACCAGGCCGCCGCCGAGGATCAGCGCGATCGCGACCAGGCCTTCGAACACGCACCAGAACACGCGTTGCGGCGTGGGTGCGTCGACCTTGCCGCCGGCGGCGATCACGTCGATCACCAGCGAGCCGGAGTCGGAGGAGGTCACGAAGAACACCACCACCAGCACGATCGCCAGAAAGGACGTGATCTGGGCCATCGGCAATACGTCGAGCATCTGGAAGATCTGCAGCGGCAGCGCGGCTTCGGCAACCGCCTTGTAGCCATCGTTGACCAGTTGCGAGATCGCGGTGCCGCCGAACACGGTCATCCACAACACGCAGGCCAGCGACGGAACGATCAGCACCGAGATGATGAACTCGCGCACCGTGCGGCCACGTGACACCCGCGCGATGAACATGCCGACGAACGGTGACCAGCTGATCCACCACGCCCAGTAGAAGGCGGTCCAGCCCTGCGAGAAGTTGGCATCCTCGCGGCCGAACGGGTTCGACAAGGCCGGCAGGTGTTCGATATAGGCACCCAGGTTGGTGAAGAAGCCGGTGGCGATCGCCAGTGTCGGACCCACCGCAATCAGGAACACCAGCAGCAGGATCGCCAGGATCATGTTCATTTCGGACAGGCGCTTGACGCCGGCATCAAGCCCGGCCAGCACCGAGGTCAAGGCGATCGCGGTGATGCCGATCACTAGCAGGATCTGCGTGGTGTCGCCCAGCGAAACGCCGAACAGGTAGTTCAGGCCGGCAGCGGCCTGCGAGGCACCCAGGCCGAGCGAGGTCGCCAGGC
>JBFJZP010000841.1:0-1588 GCA_041622095.1 Burkholderiaceae bacterium
GCCGATGGTGCGCGAGGCGGTTCGGCAGGCCGCCGTGTCCGGCCAGTTCGACTTCGAGTGCCGCTTCCTGGCCGGCGCCGACGCGCTGCGCTGGGTGCACGCACGTGCGTTTCCGGTACGTGATGCACAGGGTCGACCTTATCGCGGCGCCGGCGTGGTGGAAGACATCACATCGCGCAAGATACTCGAGCTGCGCGAGGAGCAGGAACAGGCGATGCTCCAGTATCTCGCCAGCAACCGGCCTTTGCCCGACATCCTGGCGCAATTCGTCTGCAGCTACGAGGCCCTGGTTCCTGGAATGATCGGTTCGGTACTGCTGATGGACCCGGACGGGCAACACCTGCGCCATGGCGCAGCGCCGCATCTGCCGGCCGATTACTGCGCCGCGATCGATGGCGCCGCCATCGGTCCGGCAGCCGGCTCCTGCGGCACCGCCGCCTATACCGGCGAGACGGTGATCGTCACCGACATCGCGACCGATCCGCTGTGGCTGGAATACCGCGAGCTGGCGGCGCAGTTCCAGCTGCGCGCCTGCTGGTCGGTGCCGATCAAGGGTATGCAGGGGCAGGCACTGGGTAGCTTTGCGTTCTACTTCAGCCATGTCCGCGCGCCAAATGGCTTCGAACGGACCGCGGTCGAAAATGGCGCGCAGCTGGCCAGCCAGGCGATCGAGCGCCACATGGCGGTACAGGCGCTGCAACGCAGCGAGGCACGGTACCGCAGCGTCGTGGAGTGGTCGCCGATGGGAATCATGGTGATTCAGCGGGGCCGCATCGTCTACTGCAACCCCGCGACCGTCCAGATCCACCACGCGGCGTCGATACAGGACTTGCTGGGCATGGATGCGATCGACCTGGTGCATCCGGACGACCGGGTGCGGATTGCGAATTCGGCCACCCGGGTGATGCGGCGCAACGCCGCGTCCGAACCGATGGAAATCCGTTGCCTGCGCCTGGACGGCGGCGCCGTGGACCTGCAGGCCAAGTGCGCGCCCACGGTTTTCGACGCCCAGCCTGCACTGCAGGTCGTCATGTTCGACGTGTCCGCGCGCAAGCAGGCAGAGACTGCGTTGCACGCCAGCCGACAGCAACTGCGGGTTTTGTCGGCCAAGGTGCTGGCGGCGCAGGAAACCGAACGGCGCCGGGTCGCGCACGAGTTACATGACGAACTGGGCCAGTCGCTGACGGCGATCAAGATCAACCTGCAATCCGAGGGCCTGGCGGTTGGCGCCGGGCCCGACGCCCCCCATGCGGAGAACATCCGTATCGTCGAGCATGCATTGCGCCATGTGCGGCAACTGGCTCTGGCGCTGCGTCCGTCGATGCTCGACGACCTGGGCCTGGTGCCAGCGCTGCGCTGGTTGACCGAACAGGTCCGCCAACGCCAGAACCTGCAGGTGCTGCTGACGGTATCGGAGACGGTCGGACGACTGGCACCCGATACCGAGACCGCGGCCTTCCGCATCGTGCAAGAGGCCTTGACCAACATCGAACGGCATGCTGGCGCCCAACGGGTCGAAGTCCGAGCCGATATCGGTGGCGACGACATGTTCGAATTGCACATCATCGACAACGGCATCGGCTTCGAC
>JBFJZP010000842.1:0-1586 GCA_041622095.1 Burkholderiaceae bacterium
GCGCGCGATCGCGCAGGCGCTGGCCCAGGCCTCTCCAACCGCGTTGTCGCTGACCAAGGACGCGCTCAATGCGTCGCTGGGCAGCAGCCTGGACACCATGCTGGAACTGGAAGCGGCCGCGCAAGGTATCGCAGGCTCCAGCGCCTATGCGCGCGAATGTTTCCGCCGCTTCGCCGCCAAGGAACGCGGCCCGTTCCAGTGGCCGGCGGCGCCGCGCAGCTGACAAGCGCCAACACCTGAACACAGCCGCAACGCACCAAACGCCGACACCATGGCCGTCATCGAGACCCGCATCCAGCCGCAATCCGACGCTTTCTTGCGCAATCGCAGCCATATGGAGCAGACGCTGGCCGAAGTGCAACGGTTGACCCGGCAAACCCGCGAGCGCTCGGCACAGGCCCGGCCCTTGTTCGACAAGCGCGGCCAGTTGCTGCCACGCGAACGTATCGCGCTGCTGCTCGACCCGGCCAGTGCCTACCTGGAGTTGTCGGCGCTGGCCGGTTACGGCATGGACCATCCCGACCCGGCGAAATGTGTTGCCGGTGCCGGCGTCATCACCGGCATCGGATCGGTCGCCGCGACACCGTGCATGGTGGTGGCATCCGATTCCGGCATCGAGGCCGGCTCGATCCGCGCCATGGGCCTGGAGAAGATCCTGCGCGCCCAGCAGATCGCACTCGACAACAAGCTGCCCTTCGTGCACCTGGTCGAGAGCGCCGGTGCCAACCTGCTGCGTTACAAGGTCGAGGGTTTTGTCCATGGCGGAGCGATCTTCCGCAACCTGGCGCGGCTGTCGGCCGCCGGCCTGCCGGTGGTGACCGTCGTACA
Organism: Burkholderiaceae bacterium; assembly: GCA_041622095.1. Lineage (GTDB taxonomy): Bacteria > Pseudomonadota > Gammaproteobacteria > Burkholderiales > Burkholderiaceae_C > CAISIP01. The sequence continues at coordinate 829 of JBFJZP010000842.1, forward strand.
TGGCTCGTCCACCGCCGGTGGCGCCTACATGCCCGGACTGTCGGACTACGTGATCATGGTGCGTGGCCGGGCGCGTGCCTTCCTGGCCGGCCCGCCGCTGCTCAAGGCCGCCACCGGCGAGATCGCCACCGAGGAGGAACTCGGCGGCGCCGAGATGCATACCAGCGTCTCCGGCCTGGGGGAATACATGGCAGAGGACGACGCCGATGGCATCCGCCTGGCACGCGAGGTCGTGGCGCGGCTGCATTGGCAGCGCCACCTGGCGCCGGCTGCAGGCGCGCCGGGTGTGGCGCGCCGCCATGTGCTGCCGCCGCGGCTCGATGAGCAGGAACTGATGGGCATCCTGTCGGCAGACGGACGCCAGCCGGCCGACATGCGCGAAGTCATTGCGCGCATCGTCGACGACTCGGACTTCCTGGAGTTCAAGGCCTTGTATGGCAGCGCAACGGTCACCGGCCATGCCGGCATCTGCGGCCATCCGGTGGGCGTCATCAGCAACAACGGGCCGCTCGATGCAGACGGTGCCAACAAGGCGACCCATTTCATCCAGGCCTGTTGCCAGAGTGGCACGCCGCTGGTGTACCTGCAGAACACCACCGGCTACATGGTCGGCAAGGACCATGAACGCGGCGGCATGATCAAACACGGCTCCAAGATGATCCAGGCGGTAGCCAATGCGAATGTGCCCCAGCTCACCATCATGTGTGGTGCATCGTTCGGCGCCGGCAACTACGGCATGTGCGGGCGCGGTTTCGAAC
>JBFJZP010000843.1:0-1585 GCA_041622095.1 Burkholderiaceae bacterium
ACGGTGCCGGGCTCTGGCGCACCCGCAGCCCCGGCCTGCAATTGCTGCGGGGCGGCTTGCTGGTGGTCACCACCTTGCTGGCATACCTCAGCCTGCGCCATGTGCCGGTGGGCGAATTCACCGCCATCGTCATGGTGACGCCCTTGAGCGTTACCGTCTTGTCGGTTTTTCTCTACAAGGAACGGGTCGTGCCGTTGCAGTGGTTGTTCATCGTCGGTGGCCTGGCCGGTACGCTGGTGATCGTGCGCCCGGGTGGCGAGAGCTTCGGCTGGTCGATGATGCTTCCCCTGGCGGGGATGGGCTGCAATACCGCGTTCCAGTTGCTGACCGGCCGGCTGGCGCGGGAAGACAACGCCGCCACCACGCATTTCTACAGCGGCTGGGTCGGCGCGGTGGCGGTGTCGATGGCCTTGCCCCTGATCTGGACGACGGTCGATGCGCCGTGGTTGTGGGCCTTGATGGTGTTGATGGGACTGCTCGGCGCAACCGGCCATTTCCTGCTGGCGCAGGCCTACCAGCATGCACCTTCGTCGACCTTGATGCCCTACCTGTACTGCCAGGTCGGTTTCGCCGTCATCGCCGGCTGGCTGCTGTTCTCCCACCTGCCGGATGGCTGGACCATGGTGGGTATCGGCCTGATTGCGGTCTGCGGCGTCGGTAGCGCATGGCTCACCGCACGGCGCATCCCGAAGCCACCGGCCTGATCGCCACGCCTGGCGGCGACTGCGACGGGCAGGCGCACCGGTTGGCAACAGGCCGGGCCTGGCGACAGCTGGCGCCGTACACTGCCGGCCATGCCGACATCACCTTCCCGCACCGTCCGATACGACGCGATCGATGTGTTGCGGGGCGTGGCCCTGGTGTGGATGGTGGTGTACCACTTCTGCTTCGATCTGAACAATTTCGGCCTGGTGCGGCTGGATTTCTACCGCGATCCGGCCTGGACGCTGCAACGCACCGCCATCCTGAGCCTGTTCCTGTTCTGCGCCGGCCTGGGCCAGGCCACGGCCGGGCAGCAGGGGCAGCCCTGGGCCCGGTTCTGGCATCGCTGGTGGCAGATCGTCGGCTGCGCCGTGCTGGTCAGTGCCGGATCCTGGTGGATGTTTCCCGGCAGCTTCATCTATTTCGGCGTCTTGCATGGCCTGGCGCTGATGTTGATCCTGGCGCGCCTGACCGCAGGGTGGGGCGCCTGGCTGCTGTTGCCGGCACTGCTGGCGCTGTTTGCGCCACCACTGGCAGCACCGTGGCTGGCGGGGTCGCCCTGGCAGGAATGGCTGAATGCGCCGGCGTTGAACTGGCTCGGACTGGTCAGCCGCAAACCGGTGACCGAAGACTTCGTGCCTTTGCTGCCCTGGATCGGTGTGGTGTGGCTGGGTGTGGTGGCCGGCACGGTGCGGCAACGCGCGGCACGGCCATCGGCTTCCTGGCAGGCCGACGGGCCGTGGTCGCTACTGGCCTGGCTGGGGCGGCACAGCCTGGCGGTCTACATGCTGCACCAGCCGCTGTTGATCGGCGCCTTGTCGCTGCTGACCTCACGCACGCCATGAAAAACGCGGCCGAAGCCGCGTGGGGGGAACGACAACCC
>JBFJZP010000844.1:0-1583 GCA_041622095.1 Burkholderiaceae bacterium
AGTTCTCGCGGCTGCCCTTGGACCACCTGCTGTTCACCGGCTCGGGCGCGACCGGCCGCGCGGTGATGGCCGCCGCGGCGCAGAACCTGTGCCCGGTGACGCTGGAGCTCGGCGGCAAGGCGCCGGCCATCCTGTGTCCTGACTATCCGCTGCGCCTGGCGGCCGAACGCATTCTGTTCGTCAAGTACCTCAATGCCGGGCAGATCTGCACCTCGGTCGATCACCTGTGGATGCCGCAGGAGCGTATCGCCGAGTTTGTCCGCGAAGCCCGCAAGATCGTGCCGGCGCGGTATCCGTCGCTGGACTCGGTGGACTACACCTCCATCATCGACCTGACCGCATTCGACCGGCTGCTGGCGGTGCTGGACGATGCCCGCGTGCGCGGCGCAACTTTGGTGCAACTGTTGCCCGGCCCTGCGTTCGATCGCGCCACGCGCAAGATCGCACCGCATATCGTGCTCGATGCGCCGCCCGAGGCGCTGGTCTGGCAACGCGAGATATTCGGGCCGATCCTGCCGATCCGGGGTTACGCCACGCTGGAGACGGTGATCGCCGCGGTCAATGCCGGCCCGCGTCCGCTGGCGATCTACCCGTTCAGCAACGAACCTGCGGTGGTGCAGATGCTGCTCGAGCGGGTGATGTCCGGTGGCGTGTCGGTCAACGATGCCTTGTTCCATGTCGGGCAGCACGACCTGCCGTTCGGCGGCGTGGGGGAGTCGGGCATGGGCCACTACCACGGCAAGGAGGGTTTCGAGACCTTCTCCAAGTTGCGGCCGGTGTTCTACCAGGCGCGTTTCTCCACGCTCAAATTCCTGATGCCGCCATACGGCCGCATTGCCAACAAGGTGCTGGCGTTCCTGACCCGTTGATGCACCGCACCGTCAGCGGGTAAACGGCTTGCGCCAGCCGAGTCCGGCGGTGGTGGTCGTCGCCGGCTTGTACTCGCAGCCGATCCAGCCCTGGTAGCCGATTGCGTCGAGGTGCTTGAACAGGAAGGCGTAGTTGATTTCGCCGCTGCCCGGTTCATGGCGGCCGGGGTTGTCGGCCAACTGCATGTGGCCGATGCGCTTGAGATGTTTCTGCATCGTCGCGGCCAGTTCGCCCTCCATGCGCTGCGCGTGGTAGATGTCGTACTGGATCAGCAGGTTGTCGCTGCCCACCGCATCGAGCACCTCGAGGGCCTGGGCGGTGGTGTTGATCAGGAAACCCGGCATGTCGAAGTGGTTGATCGGCTCGATCAACAAGCGGATGCCGGCCTTGCCGAGTTCGTCGGCGGCGTAGCGCAGGTTGTCGACCAGGACCTTCAGCGCGTCGGCGCGGGCCACTCCCTCGGGCAGTTTGCCGACCAGGCAGTTGACGCGCGGGCACTGCAGTGCGCTGGCATAGGCGATGCCACGTGCCACGCCTTCGCGGAACTCTTCCTGGCGGCCCGGGTGGCAGGCGATGCCGCGTTCGCCGGCATCCCAGTCGCCGGGCGGCAGGTTGTGCAGCACCTGCTGCAACTGGTTCTGCTGCAACGCCTGCACCAGCTCCTGCTTGTCATAGGCGTAAGGAAACAGGTATTCGACCGCATCGAAGCCGGC
>JBFJZP010000845.1:0-1582 GCA_041622095.1 Burkholderiaceae bacterium
CGCGCGATGCGGCGCTCGGCCTGGTCGTGCATCTCGAACACCCGTCTTCCGAAACGGCATCCGTCAGCGACGCGGTCCACGCGCATTTCCACCTGCAGGGCGCCTCGGCGCGGCGGCGACTGCGCGAACTGTTCCGCCGCGGCAGGCTCAGCCTGTTGATCGGCCTGGCGTTCCTGGCCGCCACCCTCGCCGCGAGCAAGCTGGCCGAGAACTGGCTCGATCCGGGCGGCATGCTCGAGGTGGTGCGCGCCAGCCTGTCGATCGCCGGCTGGGTCGCGATGTGGCGGCCGATGGAACTATTCCTCTACGACTGGTGGCCGATCCGCGCCGAAGCGCGCCTCTTCGACCGACTGGCGTCCATGCCGGTGCGGCTGATGGCATCGTGACAGTCGGTCTAACTGCCCCGCCGCACGCCCTGCGCAAGAGAGGCCGCATCGCAACCAGACGCGCACCGTGGCCCAACAATCAACCATTCCCTGCAAACGGAGCCCCAGCATGACATGGCACACCCTTTGCGGTTCGGACGAACTGCCCGTAGGCGAGATGAAGTCCTTTATCGTCGACAAGCACAAGATCGTTCTGTACCACCTCAGCGATGGCTTTTTCGCGACACAAGCCAGCTGCACCCACACCTTCGCGCCGCTGGCGCGCGGCAAGCAGCTGGAAGACTGCAAGGTGCAATGCCCGCTGCACCGCGCGCGCTTCGACATCCGCACCGGCGCGGTGCTGGACTGGGCGAACTTCCCGCCGGGCATCCAACTGCTGAACGTCGTGCGCGGCGAAAAGGCGCTGCAGACCTACAAGGTCAGCGTGAAGTCCGGGCAGGTGCGGGTCAGCGTACCGGAAGCCTGAAGAACGCTGCCGCCGGGGCCGGCGCTCAGTCCTCACACCGTTGGTGCACGTAGGCTCCCGGTGCGCCACACAGGCCGTCGCGTCCAGTCAGCTGGCGCGCCGACACCTCTCGGCCGCTGCCCTTGGCCTTGATCCAGGTGTCCCAGGCGGTCCACCACGAGCCTTCGTGTAGCTTGGCTGCGGCTTCCCATTCGTCCGGCGACAGCCACGGGTCACCTGGGCGGCGCACCGCATCGCGCCAGCGTCGGACCGCATGGCCGGGTTCGCTGACGATGCCGGCGTTGTGGCCGCCGCTGGTCAGCACGAACGTGATCTCGGCGTCCGTCAGCTGGTGCAGTTTGTAGACCGAGCGCCAGGGCGCCACGTGATCCTTTTCCGTGCCCACCACAAACATCGGCTGGTGGACATCGTTCAGCGACACCGGCCGGCTCTCTACACAGTAACGCGACTCGGCCAATTCGTTGTGCAGGTACAGGCGCCGCAGGTACTGGCTGTGCATCGCCGCCGGCATGCGCGTGGTGTCGGCGTTCCAGGCCATCAGGTCGTTCGGCCGCAGCGGCTCGCCCATCCAGAGTTCTCGCAGCGTGGCCGACCAGATGAGCTCGCGCGAGTGCAGGAACTGGAAGCTCGCGGCCATCTGCCGGCCCGTGAGGTAGCCGCGCTCGGCCATCATCTCCTCCAGCAGCGCGACCTGGCTTTCGTCGATCAGCACGCCCATCTCGCCGGGCTC
>JBFJZP010000846.1:0-1581 GCA_041622095.1 Burkholderiaceae bacterium
CTGCAGCACATCCTCCGCCAGCAGTCGCCGGTCGGGAAACATGGCCAGTGTGGCGCGGGTACCGTCGACCACGTCCTGCAGCCGTGTGCTGACCGATGCCGGTGTCTCGACGATGCACGGATCACTGTAATACAGGCGGATGTCGTCGATCCGTCCACCCTCCCATATGCGATCGGTGATGACCCGGATGTAGTGATCCAGGTCCTTGAACTCGGAGTCGAAGCCCTTCATCTCATCTTCCTTGCTGGGTGGTCTGGCGTGGCGCACTCGATTGGCGCAACACAAGCCGGGTTGGCAACACAAGCGCATGGTTTTGCATGGCGCCGTCCATCTCCTGCAACAGCAGGCTGGCGGTCGCCTCGATCATGGCGTCGGCATCCTGCACCACCGAAGTGAGCTGATAGGAACCCCATGCAGCCTGCTTGACATCGTCGAAACCGACGACGCTGACGTCCTGCGGCACGCGCAGACCCAATTCGATGCGCAAGGTGTCCATCACCGCCAGCGCCATGTGATCGTTGGCGACGAAGACCGCATCCGGGCGTCGCGCCGCATCGACGTCAAACAGCGTCCGTGTGGCGCGCCGAGCATCGTCGAAATCGTAGTTTCCCGACGCGCGTGCAAACAGGGCCCGGCCGGACTGCGCCAGGCCGGCGAGAAATCCCGCTTCGCGATCCTGATTGGTGGAGGTGTCCTCCTGCCCCGCGACATAGGCAATACGCTGGTGGCCGGTGCTGGCCAGGTATTCGCCCACGAGATAACCACCCTGGCGGTTGTCGGTGGTGACCGAGCTGGTGTTTTCGCTGCTGCGGCTGGTCCGGTTGAACAAGACCACCGGAATGCCGGCCTCCTTGCAGCGCAATGCCAGCGCACTGGAGATGGCGGTCGACGCCATCACCATGCCGTCGACCTGGTACTGGAGGATTTCTGCCAGTACCGCGTCGGTCTGGCGGGTGTCGGCAATGAACAACAGCACATGGTAGCCGTCGCGTTGCAGTCGCTGCGACAACTTCTCGAGCACCACCGGGTAGAACTGGTTCTCCAGGTAGGACATGACCACGCCAATGATGCGGCTGCGCCGGGTGATCAGGGTCCGCGCGATCGCATTCGGGCGATATCCCAGCTTGCGGGCGGCCGTCTCCACCTTCTTGCGCGTCTCCTGCGACACGCTGGCGCCCGGTGTGTAGGTCCGGCTCACAGCGGATTGCGAGACCTGGGCCAGCCGGGCCACATCGAAGGACGTCACATTGGCCATGGTGTGGTGTCCGCGTCAGGCGGCGGTCCAGCCGCCATCGACCATCAACGCCGAGCCGGTCACCATGGACGATGCGTCGCTGGCCAGGAACACGATCGCACCCATGATGTCCTCGAGTCGTCCCAGACGACCCAAGGCGATGCGGGACTCCACATACTGGCGGAAGGTGGCGTCGGCGAACATCTTCTCGGTCATCGCAGTTTCGATGAAGGTCGGGCAGACGGTGTTGACACGGATGCCATGGGGGCCGAGCTCCCAGGCCAGCGCCTTGGTCATGCCTTCGACCGCATGCTTGGTGGCGCAATACAAGGCACGTTTCGGTCCGC
>JBFJZP010000847.1:0-1581 GCA_041622095.1 Burkholderiaceae bacterium
ACGGCATCATCCTGGTCACCGGCCCGACCGGCTCCGGCAAGACGACGACGCTGTATTCCACGCTCAAGCGGGTGGCGACCGAAGAAGTGAACGTCAGCACGGTGGAAGACCCGATCGAGATGATCGAGCCGTCGTTCAACCAGACCCAGGTCCAGCCGCAGCTGGACTTCGGCTTCACCGAGGGACTGCGCGCGCTGATGCGCCAGGACCCGGACATCATCATGGTCGGCGAGATCCGCGACCTGCAGACCGCCGAGATGGCGGTGCAGGCCGCATTGACCGGCCACCTGGTGTTTTCCACGCTGCACACCAATGACGCGCCGTCGGCGGTGAGCCGGCTGCTGGAGCTGGGCATACCGGCCTACCTGATCAACGCCACCTTGCTGGGCGTGCTGGCCCAGCGCCTGGTGCGTACCTTGTGCGACAAGTGCCGGGTACGCGATACAGCGTCGAACCGGGCCGACCTGACCGAATTCGTCAAGCCGTGGCAGATCAACGGCGCCTACCGTCCGTACAAGCCGGTGGGTTGTGTCGACTGCCGCATGACCGGATTTCGCGGACGTACCGGCCTGTATGAACTGCTGGTGGTCAGCGAGGCTTTCAAGGCGACCGTCACCCGCGAACCCAGCATCGATGCCTTGCGCCGCCAGGCGGTGCAGGACGGCATGCGGCCGATGCGGCTGGCCGGCGCATTGCAGGTGGCACAAGGCACGACCACCATGCCCGAGGTGCTGGTGGCTACACCGCCATTGTCCTGACAGCGGGACCGGCATGGCGCCGCCGGGCTGTGTCCTGGCGCGATGCAGTGGCCAGGTGCGCCACATGACGCCATGTAGGTGGAATCCACATTCGGAGCCGGGCCATACGCGCGCACAATCCCGCCGGAGACTAATCTTCGAGGAGACTGCGTATGCGAATCAAAAGCCAGAAGGACTTTTACTCAGGCCTTCTGTTCATCGTGGTGGGTATCGCCTTTGCCTGGGGCGCGACCAACTACAAGGTCGGCGACGCCGCCCGCATGGGCCCGGGGTACTTCCCGCTGTTGCTGGGCGTGCTGATGGCCATCGTTGGAGTGGCCGTGGCATTCGCGGCCTTGACGGTGGAAACCGAGGACGGCGACAAGATCGGCAAGTTCGCCTGGAAGCCGCTGTTCTTCATCATCCTGTCCAACCTGATGTTCGGCGTCATGCTCGGCGGCCTGCCCAGCATCGGCCTGCCCTACATGGGCCTGGTCGCGGCCATCGTCGTGCTGACCTTCATCGCAGCATTGGCCGGCGACGAGTTCAAGTTCAAGGAAGTGCTGATACTGGCCATCATCCTGGCCGCTTCCAGCTATCTGACCTTCATTACGGCGCTCAAGCTGCAGTTCCCGGCGTGGCCCGCTTTCATCGCCGGATAAGAGGAAAATCATGGAACTGTTCAATCACCTGGCCATCGGCTTCGGCGTCGCGTTTACGCCGATCAACCTGCTATATGCGTTCATCGGCTGCCTGTTGGGCACGCTGATCGGCGTTCTACCCGGCATCGGCCCATTGGCGACGATCGCGATGTTGCTGCCGGCCACCTATGCCCTGCCACCGG
>JBFJZP010000848.1:0-1580 GCA_041622095.1 Burkholderiaceae bacterium
CCGGCGCGAGCGTCACCCCGGCGCTGGTGGTATTCTCCATGATGGGGCGGTTGGTGGCGCCTCCGGAGGTCTCACTCACGCGGTAGATATCGGAAAAGGTGGTGCCGGTGAGCAGGAAAAACCAGTACACGCCAACGAAGGAGAACAGCACCCCGGTGATGATCGCGGCGGGCGCCAGCACCGCCTCGAACAGGGCGGCCATCACCAGATAGATGCAGACCAGGGCGAGCAGCATGTTTTGCAGCATGTTCGCGGCCTGGGCGGCATCCTCATCGAAGGCCTGGCCGAAATCCCAGGTATAGCCCGGTGGCAGCTGCAGGCTGTCCAGGGCAGCGCGGATGCGCTGGCGCGCGATCTTGGGGCTGATGTCCTCGGTGGCCAGTTGAATCTTCAAGGCCGTCTGGCGGTTTTCCCGGCGGATCATGCCGCTGACCTCGCGCTGGGCCAGGGTGGCCAGACTCGACAGGGCGATCAGCTCGCCGCTGGCCGTGCGGATCGGCAGTTGCAGCAGCGCATCCAGTTCGGCGCGGTCCGCGGCGGAGAATTGCAGCAGCAGTTCGGCCTCGCCGGTGGCGGTCTGGAACGGCCGCAATTCCCGACCACGCATCGCCAGGGCCACGGTTTCGGCGACGCTTTGACTGTCCAGGCCATGGCGCTGGGCCCGGTCCCGGTCGATGCGGATACGCACCTCCGAGTCGGCATTGTCGGCATCCACGCGGATGTCGCGCAGACCGGGCACCCGCCGCAGGACCCGGGCCAGCTCCTCGGCGGTTTCACGCAGTAGAGCGGTGTGCTCGCCGGCGATACGCACCGCCAGACCCTTGCGGCTGCCGGTGCGCGACTGATCGAAACTGGGGATGCCCAGCGGAATCTTTGGCAGTTCGGCGCTGATGATGCGTTTGACTTCGGCGGGCGGCAGCGGGCGCAGCTCGTCGGCGACCAGGCGAATGGTGGATTGTGCCCGGCGGATGTCGAAAAAGCTGTAGACCGATTCGATGCCCAGGCGCTGTTGCTGGGAAAACAGGTACGCCTCGATGGTATCGACCGCGGCCTCGACATCCTCCAGCGGGTATTGCGCGTTCAGGTTGTAGCGCAACATCATCTGGCGATGCTCTTCGTTGGGAAACATGTCGAACTCCACCAGCCGGCCCGGAATGGCGACGCTGGCCAGGATCAGCACGATCAGCAGGGCGCTGCGGCCCGGATGCGCCAGGGTCCAGCGCAGCAGACGCTCATACGGGGCCCGCAGGCGACTGCGGCGATGGCCGGCTTCGGCCTGACGGATGGGCAGTCGCGCGGTCAGCTGCGGAATCAGACTCAGCGCCACCAGCAGGGATGCGCCCAGGGCCAGGCAGATGGTGATCGCGACATGGCTCATGAACACCGAGATGTCATCGCGCTCGGCAAACACATTGGGCAGAAACACGATCGCGGTGGTCAGGGTGCCGGTGGCCACGGCCAGGCCGACCGCGCGGGTGCCGCGCAGGGTCGCGGCCCGGGCGCCGGCGTCCCCCGAGCTGCCGGGTGCGGCGGCGCGTTCGTTGTACACGCTTTCGGTGACCACCACCCCGTTGTCCACC
>JBFJZP010000849.1:0-1578 GCA_041622095.1 Burkholderiaceae bacterium
GGTGGTCTTGTTCAACCGGGTGCCGGATCTCAGCGCGCTGGCCCGGCGCTCGATCAGCTCGGTCACATCCGACAACTACCGCGGTGGTCGACTGGCGGCGGAGCTGCTGCTGCAGCGCGGCCATCAACGCATCGCTTTCCTGGCCGGCTTGGAAAGCACCTCGACCAACAGCGAGCGCGAACGCGGTTTCACCGAAGCCCTGCACGACGCCGGTGCGGCGCTGTTTCGCCGGGGGCTCGGGCATTACGACTTCGACACCGCCAAGGTCGCGACGCGCAAGCTGTTTGCCGGCGCGCAGCGACCGGATGCGGTGTTCGTGGCGAACGACCACATGGCGATCGCGGCGATGGACGTGCTGCGCTGCGAACTGGGGCTGCAGATACCGCAGGACGTCAGCGTGATCGGATTCGACGACGTGCCGCAAGCGGCCTGGGGCGGCTACCAGCTCACCACCATCGTGCAAAGCGTGCCGGACATGGTCGATGCCACGGTGGAACTGCTCAGCGAGCAGATGCAGCAGACCGCACCGACCCGCAACGTGGTGATTCCGTGCCGGCTGGTCGAACGCGCCACCGTCAGGGCCGCTGCGCCGCAATGAGCGGCGCGGGATGTCCGAGGCATCCCGCGCCCGAGAGACAACGACAACAACTTTCACCAACCTATCCAAGGAAAACACGACATGAAGAACGGTATTCGCCATTTCGCACGCGCAGGCCTGATGGCCTTGTCACTGGTCGGCCTGGCCGCAAGCGCCACGGCCCAGGAATGGCCAAGCAAGACGGTCAAATATGTGGTTCCATTCGGCACCGGCGGGGTCTCCGACGGCGTGGCCCGGCTGGTCGCGCAGCACCTGTCGGAGCGCCTCGGCCAACCGGTGGTGGTCGAGAACCGCCCGGGCGTGTCGGGCATCGTCGGCACCCAGGCGGTGGCGCGTGCAGTCGCGGACGGCTACACCATCATGGGTGGAACCATCACCACCCATGCGGTCAATCCGTTCTTCAACAAGACGCTGGGCTACGAGCCGGTGAAGGATTTCGCGCCGGTCACGATGATCGGCACCGTCAGCAACGTTCTGGTCGTGCCTGCCAACAGCCGCTTCGGCTCGGTCCGGCAGATCATCGACGAACTCAAGGCCAAGCCCGACAGCCTGACCTATGGCACCGCCGGCGCCGGAACCTCGCAGCACCTGTCCGGCCAGTTGTTCCAGAGCATCACCGGAACCGAGTTGCGCCAGATTGCCTACAAGGGCGGTTCGGCCGCCATGGTGGACCTGGTCGGTGGCCAGATCGACATGGTGTTCGAGACGGTGGCCGCCGCCCGCCCGATGATCGATGCGAAGCGCGTCAAGGTGCTGGGCGTCACCGCCAGGTCGCGCCTGGCCAACATGCCGGATGTGGCGCCGCTGGCCGAACTTGGCGTACCGGAGTTCGAGATGCAGTCCTGGCAAGGTGTGTTTGCGCCCGCCGGAACACCGCAGGCCGTGGTCGATCGCCTGAGCAAGGAACTGGCCGCGGTCGTGGCCATGCCGGACGTGCAGGCCAAGCTGCGCGGCCTGGGTGTCGAGCCGGACGGTCGCCA
>JBFJZP010000850.1:0-1576 GCA_041622095.1 Burkholderiaceae bacterium
ACCGGTGTTCAGCAAGGGCCGGGAGTTGTACGGCCTGTTCGAAGCCCGCGCGGCGCTGCGCGAACAGGGCTTCGTGCTGGTCACCGAAGGTTACATGGATGTGGTGGCGCTGGCGCAACTCGGTTTTGCCAATGCGGTGGCGACCCTGGGCACCGCCTGCACATCGGAGCATGTGCAGAAATTGTTCAGGTTCACCGACGCGGTCGTGTTCAGCTTCGATGGCGACGCCGCCGGCCGGCGCGCCGCGCGCAAGGCGCTCGAGGGCGCGCTGCCGCTGGCCACCGATGTGCGCAACGTCAAGTTCCTGTTCCTGCCGCCGGAACACGACCCGGACAGCTTCATCCGCGCAAATGGCCAGGAGGCGTTTGCGCAATGTATCAACCAGGCGGTGCCGTTGAGCCGCTTCCTGATCGATGCGGCCTGCGAGGACTGCGACCTGCTGACCGCCGAAGGCCGCGCGCTGATGGCGGCACATGCCCGCCCCTTGTGGAGCCTGTTGCCGGACGGCGCGCTCAAACGCCAGTTGCTGGTCGAAATCGCGGCGCAGGTGCAACTGCCGGCACAGGAACTCACCGCACTGTGGGGGCCGCCCGACAAACCGCCGGCGCGGGAGCCGGAGCGGCCTCGCCAGCCGGCGCAAGACACCGACCCGGCGTCATCGCGATCGGCCCCCTGGAGCCGGTCGCGACGCTCGGCCCAGGCCCAGCCACGGCGCAGCGGTGGCCGATCCATGCCGGCCAGCCGCGCCGACCATGCGGCGCGCATCCTGCTCAGCCATATGGCCGCCTGGGACCTGTTCTCGGCGGAAGACCATGCCTTGTTGTGCCAACTGCCACCACCCCATGGCGCATTGTTCGTCTGGCTCGAACATGAGTTGCATGAGCGTGGAGCCCAGCCCTGGGGCGCGATCCGCGAGGGACTGCGCGAGCACCCCGCGGAAGAGCTGGCATTGCGCGTGATGGCGGATCCACAACTCGCGACGGTCGAGGACCAGCAGGACACGGTTCAGGAACTGCGCAACCTGCTGCAGCGCATGCTGGTGGAACATCTCAAGGCACAGGAAACGCTGGAAATCCAGGCTTCGCAGACCGATCCGCAGGCATTGCAGCGGTACCGGGAACTGCAGGCCAGGCGGCTGGCGCTGGAGTCCGGACCCCGCACGCAGACTTGACATCGGGCCGGATTTCCGGCCGCCGCGGGTGTTCAGGCACACAACAAATTGGTATAATCCGCCCCTCGTCCGCGCAAGAGCGACAGCAGCACCTCCGGGCCAGGCCAACCGATGACAACGATCACGACCGGCCAACCTACCGCAAGGACTGCATTCCAAATGTTCGCCCAGACATCTTGCCGGCCAGTTACCCGCTCACGCCCCTGCCGTAAGTGCGTCCTGTTACGGCGCCGGTTTTCTTTGTTTCTTTGCTGCCCAGAGGTCATTCATGCCTGCACAAAAGTCTCCGAAGTCTGCCCCGCCCAAAGACAAGCGCACCGCCTTGGCCAAACCCAAGGTTGCGGCAAAGGCCGCGGTAAAAGCCGGCGCCAAGGCCGCCGCAAGCAAGACCGCTTCCCTGCCTGC
>JBFJZP010000851.1:0-1576 GCA_041622095.1 Burkholderiaceae bacterium
CACCAGAGCGCCGACGATCGCGTCGCCATGGCGGCGTTGTCCGAAACCGCGGCAGATCAGGTCGTACAGGATCCAGAACACCAGCAGGAAGGACAGTGCGACGCTGATGGCGGCCCCGCTGGACCAGTTCACCAGCGCCGGGTCGATCAGGTAGGTGCGGGCACTCCACAGATACGAGACGGTGAACAGCGCGAAGCCGGACAGCCAGGTGCTGTAACTCTCCCAGTAGAACCAGTGCAGGTGATCCGGCACCACCTTGGGCGCGACCGCGTACTTCTGCGGGTTGTAGAAACCGCCGCCGTGCACCGCCCACAACTCGCCACCAACCCCTTGCTCCTTCAGGTCTGCGGACTTCGGCGGCACCAGGCTGCTGTCGAGGAACACGAAATAGAAAGAGGAGCCGATCCAGGCGATGGCAGTGATGACATGGACCCAGCGCAGCAGCAGGTTGGCCCAGTCGAGGAAATAACTTTCCATGTGTCAGATCTTTCGCGAAGCGGCACGGTCAGCGCAAAGGCTGGCCACCCGCCCACCACTGCGGGCGCTGTGGGCAGAAAACGGTCGCGAACAAAGGCCTGTGACAGGCCCGGCTCCGCTGCGACATGGACGGCAGAGTGTATACAGTTTTGCGCACATTTCAAGCAGATGCACCATCTCGGGGCGCAACCGCTGGTGCGCCACGCAGCTGCAATAACTGTGCCGCCACACCAATGGCAATCACCTCCGGCTCCTTGCCAGGCAAGCCGGCGATGCCGATCGGGCAGGTGATCCGGGCCAGTTCTTCAGCGCGAAAACCCCGATCCTCCAGGCGATGGCGAAAGCTTGCCCATTTGGTCCGGCTTCCGATCAAGCCGATAAAGGGCAGGTCGTCGCTGCGGCGCAGCCGGCGCAGGCAGGACGCGACGATGTCCAGGTCTTCCGCATGGCTGAAGCTCATGATCAGCACATGGCTGCCCGGCGCCAGGTCGTCGACCGCCGCCTGCACCGGCTCGGAATGTTCACACACCAGCGTGTCCGGGATGGTCGCGGGAAACACGTTGTCGCGGCTGTCGATCCAGCGCACCCGAAACGGCAGCCGGGCGAGCACCTCCACCAGCGCCTGGCCGACATGGCCACCGCCGAACAAGGCCACCGGCGTGTTGTCACGCGCCAGCCGCTCGCGCAACATGCGCAGCGAGTCCGCGTCCACCGGTTCGAAACGCAGGAACATCACCCCGCCGCAACATTGGCCCAGGCTCGGGCCCAGCGCGCAGCGCACCACCGGTGCGCCGAGTTCGCCCGCCAGGCGGCGGCGCGCGGTGGCGATCGCCTGGAACTCGACCTGGCCGCCACCGATGGTGCCGACCACGCTGTCGGCAAACACCGCCATCCAGGTGCCGGCGTCGCGGGGAACCGAGCCCTGGGTTGTGTCGACCGTGACCCAGATCGCCGGCGCGTTCGCCAGCCGTTCGAAGGCAATATCTGCATGTTTCACGACTTGTTACCGCGCTGCTCATGGCACTTGGGTGCCGATAGGACAAAATCAGGCACAGTATGCCTGCGCAGACCCGGCCCTGTTGGCGAGGTCCGCCTGGTG
>JBFJZP010000852.1:0-1575 GCA_041622095.1 Burkholderiaceae bacterium
ACGGGTCGTTGGTGCCCGCGGCGAGGACGACGGCCTGGATGGCCTGCCGCGCGTGGCGCGTGCCTTCGTCGACAACCTGCCGTTCACCTGCGGGCTGACGATCCAGTATGAGCCCAGCGCCTTGACCGGTGCTGCCACGCACCAGTCGCTGGCCACCGGTTTCGACATCGGCAAGCGTTTCCATTCCGCCCCGGTGGTTCGCCTGGCCGACGCCAGGCCGATGCAACTGGGCCATGCCATCGATGCGGATGCACGTTTCCGCCTGTTCGTGTTTGCGCCTTCAGGCGACACCGGCAAACCCGGCGGTGCGGTGGCCGGCCTGTGTGACTGGCTGGAACACGATCCGGCCTCGCCGCTGCGCCGCCACACCGCGCCGGACGAAGACCTGGATGCGGTGATCGACACCCGGGCGGTGTTCCAGCAGGAATTTCGCGCGCTCGACTTCGCCGCCATGCCGACACTGCTGCGCCCGCCGGTGGGACGTTATGGCTTGTGCGACTACGAGAAGGTGTTCTGCGCCAATGCGAAGCCGGGCGAGGACATCTTCACGCTGCGCGGCATCGACCGGGCCGCAGGCTGCATCGTCATCGTGCGTCCGGACCAATACGTCGGCCACATCCTGCCGCTGTCGGCCCGCGACGCGCTGGCGGCGTATTTCGCGGGCATGCTGCGCGAGCGCGGCTGAGCCGTCGCCTCATGGCTGCTCCGGCTGGCCGGGTGTCAACAACGTCTGGCTGAGGGCATAACCCTGCTCGATCTGTTCGGCTGTCATCCGCTTGCGCAACAGGAAGAGATCGCGCTTCGCATCCCTGTCGCCCTGGCCGGCTGACAGCACCCACCATGCGTAGCCGCGAACATGGTCTTGCGGCACACCTTTGCCTTGGACGTACATGTACCCGAGATAGCCCTGCGCCCGGCCTTGCCCGGCCATCGCCGCGCGGGTGAACCAGTACACCGCCTGGTGCTCGTCCACCGCAATACCCTGGCCGTCCTTGTAGTAGCAGCCCAGTTCGAGTTGTGCCGGGACATACCCCTTGTTCGCAGCACGCGTGAACCACTCGATGGCCTTGGTGTGATCCTGTGGCGACATGCGGCTGGCGTACATGCCGGCAAGCTGGAACTGGGCTTGGGCCATTCCCTGATTCGCCGCCTTGCCATACCAGAGGAAGGCGGCGTCGTTGCTGCCGGCAATACCTTGGCCGAGGGCATACATTTCCGCGAGTTCGAACTGTGCCGCCGCCAGCCCTTGATGCGCTGCCTTGGCGCACCAATGGAACGCTGCCGCATCGTCCGTGCCCCGATTCATGTTCGCCCATTCGAACTGGGCCTCGACGTTTCCGGATTCGGCCGCCATCCGGTAGAAACCGGTGGCCAGTTCCGTGGCATGCGGGCTCTGCGCACCCTTGCCATGTGCGTAATACGCCGCGAGCCGACGCTGCGCCGGTACGTCCCCGTGGGCGGCCGCCTTCGAGTCCAGAGTCACGCGGACTTCATCGATCGAGCGGCCCTCATCGACGTGTGCAACGATCTCCCGAATCAGGTCGACATCGTGTGGCTGGTATTCGTCCGTGTTGC
>JBFJZP010000853.1:0-1574 GCA_041622095.1 Burkholderiaceae bacterium
CAACAGCCGCAAGGTGAATGCCCTCGGCGCCCTGATGATAGACCTGACCCCGGCGGCCATCGGCCCCTTCTGCGTGCCGCCGGTGAACCTCAAGCAGCACGCCGAAACACTGGCGCTGAACGTCAATATGGTCACCTGCGGCGGCCAAGCCACCATCCCCATGGTCGCCGCGGTGTCGCGGGTGCAGCCGGTCAGCTATGGCGAAATCGTCGCCACCGTGTCCTCCGGCTCGGTGGGCCCGGGCACCCGGCAGAACATCGATGAATTCACCCGCACCACCGCCGGCGCGGTGGAGCAGATCGGCGGCGCCAAGCGCGGCAAGGCGATCATCGTGATCAACCCGGCCGAGCCGCCGCTGATGATGCGCGACACCATCCACTGCCTGACCGAGAGCGAGCCTGACCAAACGGAGATCCGCGCCTCGGTGCTGCACATGGTCAAGGAAGTGCAGCGCTACGTGCCGGGCTACAAGCTGATCAATGGGCCGATTTTCGACGGCAACAAGGTGTCGATCTTCATCGAGGTGGAAGGGCTTGGCGACTACCTGCCGAAGTCCGCCGGCAACCTCGACATCATGACCGCCGCCGGCCTGCGTACCGCCGAGATGTTTGCCGAAGAGGCGCACAAGGGCGCGCTTCAGTTGCCCATTCGCTAAGTGGAGAGAACCCCATGAACTTGCACGGTAAGAGCGTCACCCTCCACGACATGAGTCTGCGCGACGGCATGCACGCCAAGCAGCATCAGATTTCCCTGGAGCAGATGGTCGCGGTGGCCAGCGGCCTGGATGCCGCCGGCATCCCGTTGATCGAGGTCACCCACGGCGACGGCCTAGGTGGCGCCTCGCTGAACTACGGTATGCCGGCGCACAGCGACGAGGAGTATTTCGCCGCGGTGGTG
The DNA here is from genome assembly GCA_041622095.1 of Burkholderiaceae bacterium. Lineage (GTDB taxonomy): Bacteria > Pseudomonadota > Gammaproteobacteria > Burkholderiales > Burkholderiaceae_C > CAISIP01. The sequence continues at coordinate 898 of JBFJZP010000853.1, forward strand.
CCGCGGATGCAGCAGGCGAAGATTTCCGCCTTGCTGCTGCCGGGCATCGGCACAGTAGAGCACCTGAAGATGGCCCATGACTACGGCGTGTCGACCATTCGCGTAGCGACCCACTGCACCGAGGCCGACGTGTCGCAGCAGCACATCGGCATGGCGGCCAAGATGGGCCTGGACACAGTCGGCTTCCTGATGATGGCGCACATGCTCAGCGCCGAGAAGTTGCTGGAGCAGGCCAAGCTGATGGAGAGCTTCGGCGCCAACTGCATCTACTGCACCGACTCGGCCGGCTACATGCTGCCCGACGAGGTCAGCCAGAAGATCGGCCTGCTGCGCGCCGAGCTGAACCCGCGCACCGAGGTCGGCTTCCACGGCCACCACAACATGGGCATGGCCATCGCCAACTCCCTGGCGGCCATCGAGGCCGGTGCGGCGCGGATCGACGGCTCGGTGGCGGGGCTCGGCGCCGGCGCCGGCAACACCCCGCTGGAGGTGGTCGTCGCGGTGCTCAAGCGCATGGGCGTGGACAGCGGCGTCGACCTCTACGCCATCATGGACGTGGCCGAGGACCTGGTGGTGCCGATGATGGACCAGCCCATTCGCCTCGATCGCGACGCCCTGACCCTGGGCTATGCCGGGGTCTACAGCTCGTTCCTGTTGTTCGCCAAACGCGCCGAGCA
>JBFJZP010000854.1:0-1573 GCA_041622095.1 Burkholderiaceae bacterium
GCGGGCGGCATGGAGAGCATGACCAATGCGCCCTACCTGTTGCTCAAGGGGCGCGGCGGCATGCGGATCGGCCATGACCGGGTGTACGACCACATGATGCTCGATGGCCTGGAGGACGCATACGAACCCGGCCGGGCGATGGGCACCTTCGGGGAGGACTGTGCGGCCAAGTACCAGTTCAGCCGCGAGGCGCAGGACGCCTTCGCCACCACATCGGTGCAGCGCGCCAAGGCCGCGACCGAGTCCGGCGCATTCGCCAAGGAGATCACGCCGGTGACGGTGAAGGGGCGTGGCGGCGAGACCGTCGTCTCGATCGACGAAGGCCCGGGCCGCGTCAAGCTCGACAAGATTCCGACACTCAAGCCGGCGTTCAAGAAAGACGGCACGATCACGGCCGCATCGAGTTCATCGATCAACGACGGCGCCGCGGCGCTGGTCATGATGCGTGCGTCCACCGCGAAAAAGATCGGCGCCACCCCGCTGGCGCGTATCGTGTCCCATGCGATGCATGCACAGGAGCCGAACTGGTTCACGACCGCGCCGGTGGGCGCGACACAGAAGGCACTGGCCAAGGCCGGCTGGAAGGCGGGCGATGTCGACCTGTGGGAGGTGAACGAGGCGTTTGCCGTCGTGCCGATGGCCTTGATGGCCGAGATGGGTATCGCGCACGACATCGTCAATGTCAACGGCGGCGCCTGTGCACTGGGTCACCCGATCGGTGCCAGCGGTGCGCGTATCCTGGTCACGCTGATCCATGCCTTGCAGGCGCGTGGCAAGACGCGCGGCCTGGCTACCCTGTGCATCGGTGGCGGCGAGGCCACAGCGATGGCGGTGGAACTGGTCTGATGCCAGTTGAACCGCAACGCCGGGAAATCCTTTCATCACGACGGAGAACGCCATGTTGCTGACCCAGGACCAGGAGATGGTGCGCGACGCGGTGCGGGCCTTTGCCCGCGAGCAGTTATGGCCGCATGCCGCGCGCTGGGACAAGGAGCATCATTTCCCGAAGGAGGCCCACCAGGGCCTGGCCGAACTCGGCGCCTACGGCATCTGCGTGCCGGAGGAGCATGGTGGCGCGAACCTGGACTATTTGACCCTCGCACTGGTGCTCGAGGAAATCGCCGCCGGCGATGGGGGCACCAGCACCGCGATCAGCGTGACCAATTGTCCGGTGAACGCGATTCTGATGGCTTACGGAAACGATGCGCAAAAGCAGCAGTGGCTGGAGCCACTGGCCCAGGGCCGGATGCTCGGTGCGTTTGCGCTGACCGAGCCCCATGTCGGATCGGACGCGTCAGCCCTGCGCACCACCGCAGTCCGCGACAAGGATGGCTACCTGCTCAACGGCGTCAAGCAGTTCATCACCAGTGGCAAGAATGGCAATGTCGTCATCGTGATTGCGGTCACAGACAAGGGGGCTGGCAAGAAAGGCATGAGCGCCTTCCTCGTGCCCACCAACAACCCCGGCTTTGTGGTCGCGCGGCTGGAAGACAAGCTGGGCCAGCACAGCAGCGACACGGCGCAGATCAACTTCGACAACTGCCGCATCCCGGCCGAGAACCTCATCGGCACC
>JBFJZP010000855.1:0-1572 GCA_041622095.1 Burkholderiaceae bacterium
ACGCCAACCCCTGCGGCGTGGCCGTGGCCCTGGACAGCGAAGGCGGCATCCGCCAGGCCTATGAGCTGGCCTACGCCACCGACACCGAATCGGCGTTCGGCGGCATTATCGCCTTCAACCGCGAGCTGGATGGTGCCACCGCCCAGGCCATCGTCGAGCGTCAGTTTGTCGAAGTGATCATCGCGCCGAAGATCTCCCAGGCCGCCCGCGACGTAGTGGCAGCCAAGGCCAACGTGCGCCTGCTCGAGTGCGGCGAATGGCCGGCCGAGCGCAGCGCCGGCTGGGACTTCAAACGGGTCAACGGTGGCCTGCTGGTGCAGAGCCGCGATATCGGCATGATCAAGGCTGAAGACCTGAAGATCGTCACCCAGCGCGCACCCAGCGAGCAGGAAATCCACGACCTGATCTTCGCCTGGAAAGTGGCCAAATTCGTCAAATCCAACGCCATCGTCTATGCCAAGGGTCGCCAGACCATCGGCGTCGGTGCCGGCCAGATGTCGCGGGTCAACTCCGCCCGTATCGCCGCGATCAAGGCCGAACACGCCGGCCTGCAGGTCGCCGGTTCGGTAATGGCCTCCGACGCCTTCTTCCCGTTCCGCGACGGCCTGGACAATGCAGCGGCCAACGGCATCACCGCGGTGATTCAACCAGGTGGTTCGATGCGCGATGCAGAAGTGATCGCCGCAGCCGACGAAGCCGGCATCGCCATGGTGTTCACCGGCATGCGTCATTTCAGGCACTAAAATCGGCCGCGCTCAAACAGGCGTCTGCTGCGTTGCGGCTGGCTCCGATAATGCTCATTGCCACTAGGCAACTCCGCTTATCGAAGCCAGCCACGCCTTGCATCCACCCGCTTGATCGCAACCTCGATAGTCGTCGCCAGTTTTGAACCGTAGGTTGGGTTGAGCGCAGCGATACCCAACACCGTTTTTGTAGGGTGGATAGCGCTTTTTCTATCCACCAACCGGGCCACCGGCCCGCCTCCACAAGGAGACAGATATGAACGTACTGATTATCGGCAGCGGCGGTCGTGAACACGCCCTGGCCTGGAAAGTGGCGCAGGACAAGCGCGTCAATAAAGTCTTCGTCGCCCCCGGCAACGCCGGCACCGCCACTGAAGCCAAGTGCGAGAACGTCGCCATCGACGTGCTGGCCATCGAACAGCTGGCCGACTTCGCCGAGAAGAACGTGCAGCTGACCATCGTCGGCCCGGAAGCGCCGCTGGTGAAGGGCGTGGTCGATCTGTTCCGCACACGCAAGCTGGATATCTTCGGCCCGACCGCAGCCGCCGCCCAGCTGGAAGGCTCCAAGGCCTTTACCAAGGACTTCCTCGCCCGCCACAACATTCCCACCGCCGATTACCAGAACTTCACCGAAGTCGAGCCGGCCCTGGCCTACCTGCAAAAGGTCGGTGCGCCCATCGTGATCAAGGCCGACGGCCTGGCCGCCGGCAAGGGCGTGATCGTGGCGATGACCCTGGAAGAGGCGGAAGCCGCCGTGCGCGACATGCTCGACGGCAACAAATTCGGCGACGCCGGCCACCGCGTGGTGGTGGAGGAATTCCTCGACGGC
>JBFJZP010000856.1:0-1561 GCA_041622095.1 Burkholderiaceae bacterium
ACGGGCCGCGGCCGGCGCGGCCCGGAGGGTGTTGCTCGTAGCTTGTGCTGCGGCGCGCCGCCGTCAGTCGGCCAGCGCGCGGCTCACCACCTCGCGCACGTCGTTGCTCAGGTCCGGCTTGGCCGCCACGCGGGCGATTGCTTCGCGGGCCGCGCTGCGGTAGGGCTCGGCCAGGCGGCTCCAGCGGTCGAGCGCGCGCGCCAGGCGTGCGGCCAGCTGCGGGTTGAAGGCGTCGATCTCCAGCACGCGCAGACTCCAGAACTGGTAACCCGCCGCGTCCTTGCGGTGGAATGCCGCCGGGTTGCCGCTGCAATAGCTGAACAGCAGGCTGCGCGCGCGGTTCGGGTTTTTCAGATGAAAGTCGGGGTGCGACATCAGCTGGCGAACCAGCGGCAGGATATGGCCGTCGCGGTCGGACGCACCGGCCTGCAGCGCAAACCACTTGTCCAGCACCAGTTCGTCGCCCTTGAACATGGCATGGAAACGCGTCAGCGCTTCGCCGGCCAGCGGGTGCGCACAGGCCACCAGGGCGCCCATGGCATTGAGCCGGTCGGTCATGTTGCCGGCCTGCTTGAATCGCGCGAACGCGCGGGCCGGCCAGTTGTCGCTGTCGCTGCCCAGGCAGGCCATCGTCAGCGCCAGTCCCGCCAGCGCACGCTGGCCGCTGGAGACCGGGTCGGGGCGGTAGGCGCCGGTATTGGCGTTGGCCTCGAAGGCCTGTTGCCAGTCGTCCATGAGTGCGGTCGCCAGTTGCATGCGCATCGCGTCGCGCACCGCATGCACCTGCTGCGGATCCACCACATCGAGCTGCTCGGAGATATAGGTCTCGGACGGAAGGGTCAGCGCCAGCTCCTTGAACGCGGCGTCCAGCGACGGATGGCGCAGGATGCCGCGCATCGCCTCGATGAAGGCTGGCGTGAGCACGGCGCCCACCGGTGTGTCGGCCGGTTGTGCCAGCGCCGCCAGCGCGCAGCGCAGCGCCAGCCGCTGGCCGGCTTCCCAGCGGTTGAACGGGTCACTGTCATGGGCCAGCAAATGCAGCAACTGGTCATCGCTGTAGTCGAAAGCCAGCGACACCGGCGCGCTGAAGCCGCGCAGGATGGACGGCACCGGTTCGGCCGCCAGGTTGATGAAGGTCAGCGTCTCTTCCTGCTGGCTCAGCACAAAGGTGCGTGCGCCGGCGCCGGGTTGCGACTCGTCGGCCAGTTGCAGCGGCATGTCGCGTCCGTCCGGGCCGACCAGGCCGAGGTTGACGGGAATCACGAACGGCTGCTTGGTCGGCTGGCCGGCTGTCGGCTTGCAGCTCTGCGCCAGCGTCAGCGTGTAGCTGCCGGCGGCGGCATCGTAGGCGCCGCGCGCCGTCACCATGGGCGTACCGGCCTGGCTGTACCAGTGCTTGAACTGCGGCAGCAGGGCCGCCAGGTCGGAGCCCGGGTTGGCGTCGGCCTGGGCCTGCGCAAAATCGTCGCAGGTCACCGCCTGGCCGTCGTGGCGCTCGAAATACAGCTTCATGCCCTGGGCGAAGCCGTCGCGGCCCACCAGGGTCTGCATCATGCGCACC
>JBFJZP010000857.1:0-1559 GCA_041622095.1 Burkholderiaceae bacterium
TCGACGAAGCCAAGGGCATCAAGAACCCGCGCATCTGGACCGCCGAGCGGGACCAGGAAATGTGGGCGGCCTTGCAGAATTGAGCAGCTGCACCGCACCATGATGTCGCGCATCGGCATCGTAGTGCGGCGCATGTGCGCGAACCGGCATCGGCGCTGCGCCAACAGCGGCGCTGCGCCAATAGCAGCCTTGCGCTGGATCGCCGGTCGTATCGCCGGACCCTGGGGCCGGTGTCACATCTGCAGTTGTCCGGGCAACTGGCGCGCCATCGGTGGCAACACCGAGACCTTTTGCACCAGTTCCCGGATGGTTTCGCTGCAGGTCTTCATGCGGATGCTGCGCAACTGCGTGCGCACGGTGGAGATGCGCACGCCATGGTTGCTGGCGATCTGCGCCGGTCGCAGGCCCTTGCAGACCAGGGCCAGCACTTGCCCCTCGGCGCTGGTGAGGCCCCGTTCGCGCGCGAACAGTGCCATCGTCGAGTCGTCGCACAGATGCTGCTTGGCGAACACCAGCAATGCGTAGCGCGTCGGATGCGCCGAGCCCAGGGTCGGGTGCGAAGCTTGCTCCGCCGGCGTTTGCTGGCCCCCCAGTGGCAGCACCGCCACGGCTGCTGCCTGGCCGCCATCACCCAGGCACAGGAAGTCGCGCAGGCCGGACGTGGTGCGCTCGAGCGCCCGGCGCAGTTGCTCGGTGTCGCACGGACGGTAGCCGATGACCCGGCCGTGCAAGACCCGCAAGCCGTGACTCGGTCGCCGGGTGCCATCGTCGCCAGCCGGCGCCTGCAGGGCCGCATGGGCTTGTGCGTTGGCGAACTGGATGGCGCCGCCATCCGCGTCGACCACTGCCAGGCCGTAGTCGACCAGGTTCAGCGTCTGGCGCAGCAGGCGCAACTCCGAGTGGTCGAAGCTGTGCGTGGGTGGATGCGTTGACGCGAACGCGATCGGATCGATGGTGTGGTGCTCAGCAAAGGCCATTTTCTCTCCCCCTTTTGCCGCACCGGGACCACGATGGTGACCTATTGCCAGTGCGTCGGATCAAGGGTAGGGAGATCGAACCGCGCCGGGTGGTGAACCTGACCGGCCGGTTTTGTGACGTATGCACAAATCCCGGACACGGTGCGATTCGGTCACCAGCGTGGTGGCAACTTGCCGCTGAGCACGATACGCCGGTCTTCCATGACCAGATAACCGCCCTGGATCAGGTCCTTGAGGATGCGGCTGACCATCTCGCGGCTGCAGCCGGCACGGCTGGCGATTTCCTGGTGGGTAATGCGTTCGTCGATCCTGCGCCGCCCGTCGGGCAACATGCTGGCCAGTTCGTTGAGCAGACGCGTCAGGCGGCCGTAGACATCGATGAACGCCAGGTTGCGCGCGTCGCGCGTGGCCAGGCGCAGGCGCTGGATCACCTTGGACAACATCTCGAAGGAAAATTCCGGGTATTGCCCGATGAAGTCCAGCATGATGCTGCGGCGCACGACCGCGCATACCGTCGGCTCGAGCGTGATGACGCTGGCGGAGCGCGGCCCGCCGTCGAGCGCCATCTCGCCGACATATTCA
>JBFJZP010000858.1:0-1558 GCA_041622095.1 Burkholderiaceae bacterium
GCGGCTGGATCGTGGAAATCTACAGCGGCGGCCTGTTGATCGCCAGCGCGACGACCGACGCGTCGGGCGCCTACCAGGTCGGCGCGCTGGCGCCGGGCGCCGGATACAGGGTCCAGTTCCGCGAGCCATCCGGTGGCACCGTATTCGGTCGTCCGGTGCCGAACGAGACCGGCATCCCGTATACCAATGGTGTCATCAGTGGCGCCACCAACACCAACAGCGGATTGCGTACGGGTGCGAATCCGGCTGGCGCCAGCAATGCCGACGGCACACTCAGTGGCCTGACCCTGGTGGCTGGCGTCACGACGGTGCAGCAGAGCCTGCCGCTCGATCCGGCCGGCGTGGTCTACGATGCCTTGACCCGCCTGCCGGTAGCCGGTGCCGTGGTCAGCATCACCGGTCCGGCCGGGTTCAACCCGCTGACCGACCTGGTGGGCGGCAGCGCGACGGTCACCACCGGTGCCGACGGCTTCTACCAGTTCCTGATCAATCCCACCGGACCGAGCGGGCGCTACACACTGGCCATCAGCACCTACCCGGCGGGTTACATACCGGCGCCGTCCGCGCTGATACCGGTGTGTGCCAATCCGGTGACGGTGTCCGGCACACCGGATCCCGCGTTGATCCAGACCCAGGGCGACGCGCCCGGTGCCGCCAGCCCGGTCCAGGATCCTGCAAGCTGCCCGGGCAGCACGGCAGCGCTGGCGCCCGGTAACCAGTCGAGCACGCAGTACTACATGGGCTTCGACATCACGGTGCCGGGATCCGCGAATGTGCTGAACAACCACATCCCGATCGATCCGTTCGGCGCCAACGTGCTGGTCATCAGCAAGACCGGATCGGCCAGCGTGGTCGAACTCGGTGACAGCCTGCGCTACACCGTGGCGGTGCGCAACACCAGCCGGGGTGTGCTCAGGGGCGTGGCACTGACCGATACCTTGCCACCGGGATTCCGCTATATCGCAGGCACCAGCCGCCTGGATGGCGTGGCCGTCTCCGACCCGGCGGGTGGTGCCGGGCCGGTGCTGGGGTATGCACTGGGCGATCTCGGTGCGCGTGGCACGTTCACGCTGACCTACCGGGTCCGGGTGGCGGTGGGCGCACAGCAGGGCAATGGCATCAACCGGGCGCAGGCGCGTTCCGGCCCGTTCGCCTCCAACACGGCGCAGTGGCGGGTGCGCGTGACCGGCGGGGTCTTCGGCAGCGAGGCCTGTGTCCTGGGCAAGATCTTCGTCGACTGCAATGGCAATCATGTGCAGGACCGCGAGGAGCTGGGCATACCCGGTGTGCGGCTCTATCTGCAAAGCGGCAGCTACCTGGTCAGCGATTCCGAGGGCAAGTACAGCATCTGCAATCTGCCGCCGCGTACCCATGTGCTCAAGGTCGACAAGAGCACCTTGCCACGCGGCGCGCGCCTGACGACATCGTCCAACCGCAATGCCGGTGACGCGAACAGCCTGTTCCTGGATTTGCGCAATGGCGAGTTGCACCGCGCGGACTTCATCGAAGGCAGCTGCTCGAACACCGTGCTGGAACAGGTCAAGGCGCGCCGCACGCA
>JBFJZP010000859.1:0-1557 GCA_041622095.1 Burkholderiaceae bacterium
ATGAAGGCGACAAGCTGGTCTTCAGCCGCGACTGGGACAGGAAGATCCGGCGCAAGCTGGTGTGAGTTGTTGCCGGGCGACGTGCCCGGCCACTCTCCCGGGCGCGCCGTCGGCGCGGTTGACATGGCTCGGCCGGGGGCCGGGGCCATCAGTCGCAGCGACAAGCATCATTCGATCACCAGCACACCGCTGGCGACATGTTCGTCATAGTCGCTGCGCGGAATGGCAGTGGCGCCATGCACACCATCCTCGACCCAGGTAATCGTCACGTCGATGTCGTCCAACTCGATTTCGCAGGGGCCGGGCGGAATCCGCAGCGGCATGCCGTCGCCTTCGCGGTAGTTGACCTCGCCAACAATCCGTCCTTGCAAATGTGTCATGTCGCGTCCCTCCAGGTAATGGCAGAACCAGAAGCTTCCACCTTACCACCGGCAGCCAATCTGGCAAGTCCGCACGCCGGGACCGTGCGCTGCGCACACGCCAGCCCGCCAGTTCGGCAGGCGCTCAGTGGCGTCGGTGCAAATAATCGCGCAAGGCCGCCACGTGAGCGCCTACTTTCGCGACAGCATTTTCCAGCTCTTCTTCGGTGCATTGAAGCTCGTGGGCCCAGTACTGGCGCTCGAGCTGGTCGAGCATGTCGACCCGGCCGGGATCCAGCGGTTTGAAAGAGGATTGATCGTCGTGCATGTCGTCTCCTGCATCAGGTTATGCCGGCCTGGGATACCGCAGCGGGTGTGATGCGGTGTGGCCCACTCCGGGCGCCAACCCGAAGGCGGGCGCAGCGCCGGAGTTTCTCGTTGCGGCGGACCTGCATGGTGCCGCCCGGTGGACGGCGACTGGCAAGCCCTGCATGCTTTGCGCCCCATTGAACATACTATGGCGCTCTTCGCGACCGGTCCTTGACTTGCCTCAACGGATGGGCCGCACGCCCCCCACTCCCCTGCCCGGCGTCTTCAGCCGCGTGCAAGTGCCTGCTGCAACTCGGCCTGGTCCGGCGGCTGGCAGCCGGCACGGGTGCAGTTGATCGCGGCGGCCATCGCTGCGGCGTCCAGTGTGGACAGGACGCGTTGTGCCGCCCCGTCCGGGGCCATCGCCCAATCCGCCACGCAATTACCCCAGAAGGTGTCGCCGGCGCCGACTGTGTCGACCACGTTGACCATCCGGCCGGCGGCATGCGCTACCTGTCCGTCGACATCCAGCCAGGCGCCACGGGCGCCAAAGGTCAAGGCGATCCGGCGGGTGCCGTCGGCCTTGATCCGGCGCGCAATATCGGCGGCACCGGACAGCGTGGTCTCGGCAAAGCCCAGTATCTGCAGATCGTCGTCGCTGGCCTTGACCCAGTCCGCCAGCGCCATGATCCGGCGTACCGACGCCGCATAGGCAGCCAGGTCGGCGGCCAGCCGGGGCCGCATGTTCACGTCCAGGCTGATGGTCCAGCCCTGCGCCTTGGCGCCCTGCAACACCGCGACGACCTTCTCGTCCTCTGGCGGCACCAGCAGCAGCGAGCCGGTGTGCAGGATGCCCGGTGCCTGCCTTGCGAGCAACGCCAGTATCTGC
>JBFJZP010000860.1:0-1555 GCA_041622095.1 Burkholderiaceae bacterium
AGGCCGCTGCCCGTGAGGACGGTAAGGCCCGTCATCACCGTGCGCTTGGCGCCGAAGCGGTCGGCAAGCTGTCCGGCCAGCGGACGTGAGAGCAGGGTTGTCAGGTATTGCAGGCCGATCACTAGCCCGGCCATCGTGGTGCCGAAGCCCAGGGTGTTCAGCACATGACCGGGCAGTACGGCCAGCGGCAGCCCGTTACCTACATAGGAGGCGAAGTTGAAGCAGACGATCGACACGATTGACAGGCCGACTGGAAGGGATTTCGTACTGCCGTGCATCCGTCGTCGCCTTGCGGATCGTGCGTGTGGCCTTGGCCGCGTCCGGTTACGGGCGCGGCAGTGGGATGGTCAGTCGCGGTTGGCCGCTTCCCAGGCCTTGAGGTCGAAACCGGCTGCGGCCGCTTCGGTCGGGCTGAGCTGGGGCGGGCGCGAGAGGATCTTGCGCGCGGCCAGGTGATCGCCGGGGCGATTGCACGACTCCACCGCAATCAACTGGTCACCGCGAAAACACAGTACCGAGAGCTGCGCGTTGTCCGGCGAGCCGATGACCACGGTGCTGTCATACCCGCTAGAAAGGCCGGCGATCTGCAGTTTCATGTCGCCCTGATCGGTCCAGAACCATGGCAGCGCTCCATAGGGCGCCGGTTTGCCCATCAGTCGGGCCGCCACAGTGCGCGCCTGGTCCACGGCATTCTGCACGGACTCGAGGCGAGTTAGCTGTTCGTCGTTCTGCAGGCATGGAAAACAGGCCACATCGCCGATCGCCGAGATATGCAGGTCGGAGGTGAGCAGGTTGGCGTCGACCTTGATGCCATTGGCGATGTCCAGGCCGGCCTCGCTGGCCAGTTGCACATTGGGGATCACGCCAATGCCGAAGACCACCAGGTCGGCGTCCAGCGTGCGCCCGTCAGAGGTTTCCACCCCCGTTACACGGCCATTGTCGCCGAGTACCCGGGTCAGGCCCTGGCGGAAATCCAGGTGTACGCCCCAGCGACGGTGTGCCTGGCTGAACAAGTCGGACATCTCGCGACTGACCGCGCGGGCCATCGGCCGGTCGCCCAGCTCCAGGACATGCACCGCCGAGCCAAGCGCCGCCGCCACTGCGGCAAACTCCAGGCCGATGAAGCCGGCGCCAACCACCACCACATTGCGCGCCTGTTTGGCCAGCGGCGCCAGGGTGTCGGCATCGATCTTGGTCTTGATGCCGAATACGCCTTCGAGTTCGGCGCCGGGTACCGGCAGGGGACGGTTGTGCGCGCCTGTGGCCAATACCAGATGATCGTAGGCCAAGGCTTCGCCGTCCTCGAGCAGGACTCGTCGGTTCTGGCGATCGATGGCGGTGACGCGGTCATGGCGCAGCTCGATGCGTTGCTCGGTATAGAAGTTTTCCGGGCGGAACAGTAGGTTGGTCGCGCCGATCTTGCCGAGCAGGTAGGCCTTGGACAGTGGCGGTCGCTGGTAGGGCAGACCGGGCTCGTCGCCAATCAGGCTGATGCGCCCTGCATAGCCGGCCTGGCGTAGTGAGGTGGCGACCTGAAAGCCAGCTTGGCCGGCAC
>JBFJZP010000861.1:0-1548 GCA_041622095.1 Burkholderiaceae bacterium
TCCTGGCGGCCGGCCAGCAGGTCGAGATCACCGGCCGGGGCCTGGAGGGCATCTCGCTGCTGGTGCAGGCCAGCGACAACGCGGCGCGCAACCTGGGCCGGCTCGAAGGTGACGCAGTCGGCATCTTCGCCGGCACCTTGCGCCACAGCGGCGCCATCCAGGCCACGACCGCGACCCTCGAAGGCGGCACGGTGGTCCTGAAAGCGGCCAGCGACGCCATCGTCGAAGGATCCGGCACGGTGCTGGCCACCGGCCAACGTGGTGGCCGGATCGACCTGCTGGGACAGCGGGTCGGCATCACCGACCAGGCCGTGATTGACGCATCCGGCGCCAATGCCGGCGGCAACATCCGCATCGGCGGCGACTTCCAGGGCAGGAATAGTGCCGTACCCAATGCCGACAAGACCTTCCTGGGTCCGGACACCACGGTGCGCGCTGACGCCCGGTCCAGCGGCGACGGCGGGCGCATCATCGTCTGGGCCGACGGCCAGACCCGGGCCCATGGCAACATCAGCGCCCGTGGCGGAGTCACCGGTGGTGACGGGGGGTTTGCCGAAGTATCCGGCAAGCAGCAACTCGACTTCCAGGCCCAGGTCGACCTGCGCGCACCGCTGGGCCGCACCGGAACCTTGCTGCTCGATCCACTGAACATCACGATCGGAGCGACGGCCGACGTCAATGGCGACGCTTCCACCGGCGACGATGTGACGGGCAACATCGGGTCGAACGATTTTTCGGGTGCCGACAGCCTGATTACGTCCGCGCAGGTGGCTTTGCTGCTCGACGGCGCGAACCTGAGCCTCGCGGCGACCAACAACATCACGGTTGCCGAAGCCATCACCAAGTCATCTGGCGTTGCCCAGACGCTGACGCTGGACGCCGGCAACGCCATCAACATCAACGCCGCCATCAGAGGCTCGCCAGGATCCCCGCTGGGGGTCACCCTGATTGCCGGCGGAAACATCACGATTGCAGCGCCGATCGACACCTTTGCCGGCGACTTCAACGTCTCAGGCACCGGCGCCGGCTCGACGATGCTGGTATCAAGTGCCGTCACGGCTGCGTCGATGGCATTGACGCTGGCTGGCAGCCTGACCGTCCAGGCCGGCGCAACCACGGCGTCCCTGCTGGCCACTGGAGACCAGACCATCAGCGCCAACGGCATCCTGCTGCAGGCCGGCGCGACCGGTCTCGATGTCCGGGCGAACATCATCGGGCAGGCCAACCAGACCATCACCGTCGGCGACGGCGGCCTGACGCTGCTCGGCGGGGGCGGGCCGCAGCGCGGCAACTCGGCCTCGCTGTCGCAGAATGGTGGAGCCGGCACGAGCCAGACGATCACGATCAACGGCAGCGGCTTCATCAACCTGCAGGCAGGATCGTCGGCGCAGTCCCCGTTGGTCGATGGCCAAGGCAGCCACGTGCAGATCGTCTCCGACTTCGGCGACAGCCAGACGATCATCTTCACCGGCTCGGGCGGCGGCCGCACGATCGCGCTGACCGGCGGCAGCGTCGGCAGCGACGCCTACGCCGAGATCTCTACCGGCA
>JBFJZP010000862.1:0-1545 GCA_041622095.1 Burkholderiaceae bacterium
CGCCAAGGGCAGCCCCAAGACCCGGCGCAAGGCTTCCGACGAACCATCGCATGTCGCCAGTGTGGTCAAGTCGCCGCCCAAGGTAGTTGAAACCGCCAAGCCAACGCGCGCCGGCAGCCCCAGGGTTGGCACCGCTGCGCCGGCCCAACCCGCGCTGCGCGTCGTCGCCGACCAGCGCGACACGCAGGAGCCGACGCCGGCCGACGCAAGCGCTCCGACCCGCAACACCACTTCACCAGCGACCCGCGCGCGCCGGCGCAAGGCGGTCGGGACTCCCAAGCTGTTCGTGCTGGACACCAACGTGTTGCTGCATGATCCGATGTGCCTGTTCCGCTTCGAGGAACACGACATCTTCCTGCCGATGATCGTGCTCGAGGAACTCGACGGCCACAAGAAGGGCATGACCGAGGTCGCCCGCAATGCGCGCCAGACCAGCCGCTGGCTCGACGCCCTGGCAGGTGCCAGCGACGCGGACATGGGCGACGGCCTGCAACTCGACAGCACCGGACACCGCGATGCGGGCGGCAAGTTGTTCTTCCAGACCGAGGCGCTGCACTACACGCTGCCCACCAGCCTGCCCCAGGGAAAAGCCGACAACCAGATCCTGGGTGTCGTCGAGGCGCTGGGCCGCCAGCACCGCGAAGCCGGCAAAGGCAACGCCAGCAGCGTGCGCGAAGTCGTTCTGGTGTCCAAGGACATCAACATGCGCGTGAAGGCGCGTGCACTCGGACTGGCCACCGACGACTACCAGAATGACAAGACGCTGGCCGACGGCGACCTGCTGTATGCCGGATCGCTGGCCTTGCCGACCGATTTCTGGTCCACCCACGGGCAGACCGTTGAGAGCTGGCAGCAAGGCGTGCATACCTTCTACCGCATCTCCGGCCCGGTGGTGCCCAGCCTGCTGATCAACCAGTTCGTGTACTTCGAGGCGCCCGGCGAACCCAGCCTGTATGCCCGGGTGACCGAGATCCGCGGCAAGACGGCGGTATTCAAGACGCTGAAGGACTTCAACCATCTGAAGAACGCGATCTGGGGCGTGACGACGCGCAACCGGGAGCAGAACTTCGCGATGAACCTGCTGATGGATCCGGAGGTCGACTTCGTCACCCTCACCGGTACCGCCGGCACCGGCAAGACACTGATGGCATTGGCCGCCGGCCTGACCCAGGTACTGGACGACCGGCGCTACACCGAAATCATCATGACCCGCGCCACCGTCAGCGTGGGCGAGGACATCGGCTTCCTGCCAGGCACCGAAGAAGAAAAGATGGGTCCGTGGATGGGCGCGCTCGATGACAACCTGGAAGTGCTGGGCAAGACCGACACCGGCGCCGGCGAATGGGGCCGCGCGGCCACCAGTGAACTGATCCGCAGCCGGATCAAGGTCAAGAGCATGAACTTCATGCGCGGGCGCACATTCCTGAACAAGTACGTCATCATCGACGAGGCGCAGAACCTGACACCCAAGCAGATGAAGACCTTGATCACCCGGGCCGGCCCGGGCACCAAGATCATCTGCATGTTTAGACAGGGCGCGGACGA
>JBFJZP010000863.1:0-1544 GCA_041622095.1 Burkholderiaceae bacterium
CGGCGGTGGCAATGCGGAAACTGGCGGCCGTCCAGGCCTTGTCGGTCGCGACGCCGACCGTATGGGCGCCGGCGAAGCGGTCGCGCAGCAGGACCTGCACGACGCCGAAGCGGTCCACCACGGCCACGCTGACCTGGTAACCCTGGCGGCGGCAATCGGCAAACGCCGCACGCGCCGCATCCAGCGCGGTCTCGGGCGTCATCAGCTTGACGCTGAAGGTGCTGCTGGCCTGCGCCCGCGCGACGGCGCATGACGCCGACAGCACCACGAGCACGGCCAGCAGCCGCGTGCGGATCGGGAAAGTCTTCGACAGGGTCATGGCGCGGCTTTCGTGTTGGGGCGATGGCACCTCAGGCTGCCAGACCCGGGTTGCCCTTGACGCCCACCAGGCGCGGAACGTTCGGCTTGCGCGCCTTGACGCGCCCGCCCTGGGCCTTGAGCCAGGTCTCGACGACGTCCCAGACCGGTTTGGTGCCCGGCGCATCACGTGCCTCCTGGGCGACCGGCGCCCAGCCCGCCACCTTGTAGGTCTTGCCCGGCTCGATCGGCTTGCCGGCCAGCCGCATGTCGGAGATGCGGCTTCCCATCTTCTGCACCGGATCGCAGGTATAGGCCAGGCCACCGACGCGCACCATGTCGCCGCCCTGCTGGTAATACGGATCCGGATTGAACAGGTTGTCGGCCACGTCCTCGAGCACCGTCTTGATCATCTCCCCGCTCATGTCGTTGACCGTCGCGTAGGGATAGGTGATCGCCAGCTGGTCCATCATCAGTTCCCGCGTGATCGTGTCGCCGGGCAGCAGCGAAGTGCCCCAGCGGAAACCGGGCGAGAACGCGATCTGCGCACCTTGCACATCCATCAGCGCATCGCAGATCAGCTGGTCCCAGGACCCGTTGAAGTTGCCGCGCCGGTAGAGCAAGCCGTCGGTCACCGCCAGCTTCTCCGCCAGCTTGGCCTCGTAGGGCTGGCGAATACGCGTGATCAACGCCTCCATCGCCGGGTCGGCCTGCAGCTGATTGGCAAACACCGGCAGCAACCGATAGCGGAAATCCGCCACCTTGCCGCCCTTGACGTCGAAATCCATCACGCCGAGGAACTTGCCATTGCTGCCGGCATTGGTGACCAGGGTCTTGCCACCGGCGTTGGACACCGGAACCGCCACCGGCACGCCGTCATGGGTGTGCCCGCCGAAAATCGCGTCGATGCCCCGCACCCGGTGCGCCATCTGCAGATCGACGTCCATGCCGTTGTGCGACAACACGACAACCACCTTCGCCCCCTTGGCGCGGACCTCGTCGACCATCTTCTGCATGTTGTCGTCCTGGATGCCGAAGCTCCAGTCGGCCACCAGGTAACGCGGATTGGCGATCGGCGTGTACGGGAACGCCTGGCCAATGATGGCGCATGACACGCCGTTGATCTCGCGCATCACATAGGGCTTGAACACCGGATCGCCGAAGTCGGCGGTCTTGACGTTCTGCGCGACGAAATCAACCTTGCCCTGGAAATCCTTCTCGACGATCTCCTTGACCCGCTCCATGCC
>JBFJZP010000864.1:0-1542 GCA_041622095.1 Burkholderiaceae bacterium
GCCCAGTCGCCAGCATCCCCATGGATGCTGGCGAGCGGGCCTGCACGCCCCGACATTTTCGAAGGAGAGACAAACCATGCTTGACGACAACCTGACAAGCCAACTGCAGTCCTATCTGACCCGCCTGACCCAGCCGATCGAACTGATCGCGTCGCTCGGCGACGGCCAGGACGCGCAGGAGATGCGCGAATTCCTGCAGGACCTGGACGGGCTGAGCGAGATGGTCAGCCTGCGCTGGGACGGTACCGACGCACGGATGCCGTCGTTCCAGGTCACACGCGTCGGCCAGGACATGGGTATCCGTTTCGCCGCGATCCCGATGGGCCATGAGTTCACCTCGCTGGTGCTGGCCCTGCTGCAGGCCGGCGGCCACCCGCCCAAGGTCGAGGCCGAGGTGATCGAGCAGATCCGTTCGCTCGACGCCGACATGTCCTTCGAGACCTACATCTCGCTGACCTGCCACAACTGTCCGGACGTGGTGCAGGCGCTGAACCTGATGGCGGTGTTGAACCCGCGCATCAAGCACGTCATGGTCGACGGCGGCCTGTTCAAGGACGAGATCGAGCAGCGCCAGATCATGGCGGTGCCCAGCGTCTATCTCAACGGCCAGCCGTTCGGCTCCGGCCGCATGGAACTGGCCGAGATCCTGGCCAAGGTGGACACCGGCGCTGCGTCCCGCGATGCCGCCAAACTCGGTGCCAAGGAGGCGTTCGACGTATTGATCGTCGGTGGCGGCCCGGCCGGCGCAGCCGCCGCGGTGTACGCCGCACGCAAGGGAATCCGCACCGGTGTCGTGGCCGAACGTTTCGGCGGCCAGACACTGGACACGCTGGGCATCGAGAACTACATCTCGGTGCAACATACCGAAGGGCCGCAGTTCGCGGCGGCGCTCGAGGCCCAGGTCAAGGCCAACGACGTCGACATCATGAACGGCCAGCGGGTGGCGGGCATCGTGCCGGCAACAGAGGCCGGCGGTCCGATCACGGTGACGCTGGAAAACGGCGCGGCGCTCACCAGCCGCAGCGTGATCCTGTCCACCGGCGCGCGCTGGCGCAACGTCAACGTGCCGGGCGAGGCCGAATACAGGAACAAGGGCGTGGCGTATTGCCCGCATTGCGACGGCCCGCTGTTCAAGGGCAAGGACGTGGCGGTCATCGGCGGCGGCAACTCCGGTGTCGAGGCGGCGATCGACCTGGCCGGCATCGTGCGCAGCGTCACGCTGGTCGAATTCGCCGACCAGCTCAAGGCCGACGCGGTGCTGGTGAAGAAGCTGCGCAGCCTGGCGAACGTGACGATCCATGTCAATGCGCAGACGACCGAGATCACCGGCGACGGCCAGAAGGTCGACGGCCTGGTGTTCAAGGACCGCGCCAGCGGCGAGAGCCAGCGGGTGGACCTGTCCGGCGTATTCGTACAGATCGGCCTGGTGCCCAATACCGAGTTCCTCAAGGGCACGGTGGAGCTGAGCCGCTACGGCGAGATCCTGATCGACGAGAAATGCGCCACCAGTGTGCCCGGCGTGTTTGCCGCCGGCGATGTGAC
>JBFJZP010000865.1:0-1542 GCA_041622095.1 Burkholderiaceae bacterium
CCGGACCCCGGCTTTTGCCGCCTGCCCCTTGCCAGCCAGTACCCTGCAACAAGGCGCGGTGCAGGCGTCGTGGACCGCAGATGCCACACCGATCCAGGTCGGACGCCATTTCACGATCCAGGTACAACTGTGCCCGACCGACGCGGTGCTGGCGCGGGTCGACGCCACCATGCCGGCGCATCGCCATGGCATGAACTACCGACCCAGCATCAAGGCCTTGGGTGATGGGCGATGGCATGTCGAGGGACTGATGTTCCACATGCCAGGTCAATGGGAACTGCGCCTGGACGTACAAACCGACGGCCGCACGCAAACGCTGCGTGAGACCGTGACACTGCCGTGAGCCGAAGGGCCGCTCCCGAGCCGAGTCGCCCTGGCGCGTGCAGCATGTCGGTACGCCCATGAGATTCCGGGCCTGGCTGGTGTGCCTGCTGGCGCTGCCCACCTGGTGCGGCGCCGTCGATTTCAGCGCCGACGAACGCGCGCGCGTCCTGTCCCACGGCCCCTGGCCACCGCCAGTTGCGAGAGATGCCAGCAACCGCGCCGACGGCCTGCCCGCGGCGGTCGAACTGGGCCGGCGCCTGTTCTCCGAGCGGCGCCTCTCTGCCAGCGGCGAACTGGCGTGCAGCAGTTGCCACGATCCGGCGCGCGGCTTCCAGGACGGCCGGCGCTTCACGCGAAACCAACGCAATACACCCGCCTTGCTCGACCTGGCCTTCATGCGCTGGTTCGGATGGGACGGCGCACAGGACTCCCTGTGGGCCGCGAGTCTGAAGCCATTGACGGCGCCCGACGAAATCGCGGCCACGCCCCGACAGGTGATGCGCCTGCTGCGCGCCGAGGCCAGGCTCGGCGCGTCTTATCGCGCCGTGTTCGGCGCGCCGCCGACGGGTGATGAACAGGTCCTGGTGAATGTCGCCAAGGCACTGGCCGCCTACCAGGCCACGCTGGTATCGCCGCGCACGGCCTTCGACGACTTCCGCGATGCGCTGGCACGCGGCGACGCTGCGGCAGCCGCCCGGTATCCACAAGCGGCGCAACGCGGATTGAAGCTGTTCATCGGCGAGGGACGCTGCTGGTTCTGCCACAGCGGGCCGGCGTTCACGAACGGCGAGTTCGCCGACATCGGCCGCGCCTTCTTCACGCCGCAAGGTGCCGACCCCGGCCGCTGGGGCGGCCTGAAGCAATTGCTGGCGTCGCCCTTCAACCGACTCGGTCCGCACAGCGACGCGGGTGCGAACGATCCGCAGGCGGTTGCCACACGGCATGTCACGATGGAGCCGCGCCACTTTGGCGAATTCAAGGTGCCGGGATTGCGCGGCCTGGGCGCGACGGCGCCGTATTTCCACGACGGCACAGCCGCCACACTCGAAGAAGTGGTCGACCATTACGCCGACCTCGACGAATCACGCCTGCATGCGGACGGCGAGCGCATCCTGCGCGCGCTCAGGCTCACGCCGGCGCAAAGAAGCGACCTGGTGGCGTTTCTCAAAACCGTCGGCGCACCCTGACCTGCCGCGCGCACCTGCCCGGCCTGTGTCA
>JBFJZP010000866.1:0-1538 GCA_041622095.1 Burkholderiaceae bacterium
AGATCCTGGGCCAGTTCGACATCAGCGGCGCCCCGTGCCGACAACGGCAGAGCTTGGCCGGGCTGCACCCAGCCCAGCAGCGTGCCCGCATCGAGAGCCTGGAAATTGTGCCGGTCCAGGTCGTTGCGCAAGGTCAGCCCCGCCGTCGCGGCGGGCGCATCGGCAAACACCACGCTGAGCTGTGGCCGCAGGCAGACGCGCCGAGGGTGATGCAAGATCTGTAAATGCCGGGGCATTGGTCCGGTCAGACCCAGATCGGACAGATGCAGAAAACGATCCAGGCCTGCCAGCGCCGCCGCATCCGCCGCGGGATCACCGGCGCGACCGCACTCGACGCTGATGCTCGGACACCGCTGCTCGGTCATTTCAACCAGGGTGTGCATGCACAGATCACTGTCGACAAACCAGTCGGCAAACAGATTGGCGAGATTCAAACGGGCCGCATCCACGCCATAACCGATGGCATAGGCCGGGTTGTGGCCGGTGTTGTTGTGGATGTCGATCACGGCCTCGAAGGCCTCCTGGCCGAACAGGGCGGTAAAGTCCCGCGCAATCCGGCCCTGGAGATCATCCGCAAAGACGCCGTAACAGCGGTTCGCGTCGCGCTCGCCCGGCAGGGCGCGATGGGCAAAACCCGGTGCCGCCAGAGCCGCGGCCACCGAGCCGATATACAGCACCGTGTCCACTTCCGGTTCTCGTTCGCTGCGCAACCAGGCGTGCATCGCCCGGATGCCTGAAGGCTCATTGCCATGCAATAGCGTGACCACCAGGCGCTTGCGCGAGTGATCACGACCCGGCACCTCGATCCAGGCCGGGCCGCCCAGCCCGGCCAGAAACGCCTCGACGCTGGCGGGGATGGCCGCCGGCTGCGGCCGGGGCAGACGGCGGATCAGGTCAGTCTTGCTCATGTACTCACGGGCCAGGTGTGAACCGGCCGGTCGGTCCGGGACAATTCCTCATAGCGGTTGATCATCAGACGCAGCGCCTCCTCGCGGGAATGTTTTAGCTCGGCCCGAGTCAAGAAATCGTGTTGCCAGCGCGCCCCGGTCTGGCCCGATTCGATGCGCGCCTTCACCACCCCCAGGTGCCGCTCGGCCTCTGCGCCGTCCAGCCCTGCGCTCACCAGGCCACGCCGCGCCAGGGGCAATAGGTCGATCAGCAATTCACGCGCGCCAAGCTTGCGCAATTCACCGCCTGCATCCGGCCAAAGAAACTGCGCCTGCAAGCCATTCTGGGCGCCGCGATACAGGTTGTATTCGACCTTGTTGAAGGGAAAGCGCGCGCAATCCGGCCCGTCCTGCGCCAGTCCCAGACTCAAGCCGAGCAGCAAGGCGGCATTGGCCAGCATGTCCGGCAGGCTCGGGCCCGCCGGCAGAACGCGAAATTCGATACGCAAATGGCCACCATCGGCAGCGTCATACACCGGCCGATTCCAGTGCCAGATGGTGCCATTGTGCATGCACAACTCGGCCAGCTTCGGCACCCCGCCCGCAGCCAGGACCGCCGCCATATCCTCATCGCCGCACACCGGCAGCAAC
>JBFJZP010000867.1:0-1535 GCA_041622095.1 Burkholderiaceae bacterium
CGGCGGTCGTGACGTGGAAGGCGCCAGCTTGCAGCGCGGCAATACCTTCATGTGCGAGTTGTTCGCGGCAGTCGATCAGGCGGGCCTTTTCGGCGCCGTATTGCATCGCCTTGCGCGGAATTTCTTCGTAATCCGGCTCGTCGGGCTGGCCCAGGTTGGCGGTATAGGCATAAGGAACCGCGCCCTTGTTGCGCATCCAGTGCAAGGCGGCACTGGTGTCGAGACCGCCGGAGAAGGCGATGCCGACTTTCTGGTTCAGGGGAAGGTCTTGCAGAATCGTGGCCATGGAGGGTGCTCCTGAAATCAAGCGTAGTGGCAGATGTAGTGGTAAGGCTCGGTGACGCGGATGTCGAACCGGCTGTTGGCGGCGATCTGGAACGATTCGCCGGCCGCAGAGCGGATCCATTCCTCGGTACCGGCCAGGCGGTATTCGCAGGCACCCCCGACACATTCCATGATCTCGGCAGCCGCCGTCGAGAAGGTCAAGGTGGCGGGCAATACCACCCCGACCGACTTGCGGGTTCCATCGGCCAGGACCAGCGAATGGCTGACACACTTGCCGTCGAAGTAGACGCTGGCCTTGGTCGTGACGGACACGCCGTCGATTTTGTCGGTGATCATGGGAGGCGGAGATTCCTGGTTGCGGGGTTGGACTGGCGCGCGTGGCATCCTGGGCTGGCGGACATGCCGCCGCGCCTGGCGCGTTCTGTGCAAGCCGCAGATTTTAGGTCACCGACCATGCCAGCCCGGCCAGCGCGGGGCGGCAAGGTCCGGGGCAGCGGCCAGAGAGCCCTTGTGCGGCTCAATCGGCCGCGTCGAGGCGGGCTTGCCAGTCGTCGGCCTTGAAACCGACCGTGACGACGGCGGATTGCGCATCGCCCCACTCGACGACCGGGCGTTTGATCACGCTGGCATGTTCGAGCATCAGCCGGCGCGCCGATGGAGCGTCGACCGCGCCGGCCTGCAGCGCCGGGTCGAGCCGGCGCCAGGTGGTTCCCTTGCGATTGAGCAGCATTTCCCAGCCGGCCTGGCGCAGCCAATGGTCAAGCCGGGCCGGCGGCACGCCTTGTGTCTTGAAATCATGGAAGGTATAGGCCAGCTCGTGCGTGTCCAGCCACTGGCGGGCCTTCTTGACGGTGTCGCAGTTGCGAATGCCATACAGGGTGATGGGACGGGTCGTCATGCCGCCATCATGCCGCAAACAGGTACGCGACAATAACGCCCGCATGAAAACACTCCAGGACTGGCTCGACCATTGCGAGCGGCTACACCCCAAGAATATCGACATGGGCCTGGACCGCGTGCGCGCGGTCGCCGAGCGCATGGGCATACGCTTCACCTGTCCGGTGATCACCGTGGCGGGCACCAATGGCAAGGGCTCGACCTGCGCCATGCTCGAGGCGATCCTGGGCCAGAGCGGTTACAAGACCGGTGTCTACACCTCGCCGCACCTGGTGCATTTCGAGGAGCGGTTGCGCCTGCACGGCGAACCGGTGACGGTGGACCCGCTGGTGCAGGCTTTTGCGCGGGTGGAG
>JBFJZP010000868.1:0-1531 GCA_041622095.1 Burkholderiaceae bacterium
GCCATTGCTGCTGGTGAGCGGCGCCAAGGACCGACTTTGTACGCCTGCGATGCAGCGTTCGATGCTGCAGGCACAGCCGCAAGCGCAATGGCAGGAACTGCCCAGGGTCGGGCATTTCGTGCCGCTTGAGTCGCCCGCCCGGTTGGCCGACGCCTTGCGGCACTGGATTGTCCGACCGACCCATCAACCCTGCGCGAGCGAAATTCCGGCCCGCGCCAGCCAACTTGTTTGATTCACGACAGACCACGAGGACCCCATGCTCACCGACGACCAGATTCGCGAACGATTCATCCCTTTTGACAACCTGCGCTACAGCACCGAGGCCTTCATCGACTACCGGATCCCGGGCTGCGGGCCGAAGAAGAACTACGCCCTGATCGGCCCGGGCGTTTCGCAGAATCCGAACCAGCCGGTCAGCCTGCGCGAGAAGCACGGCTTCCAGGTCGGCGGGGTATCGATGCCTGCCGGCACGACCAACCCGCCGCACATGCACTTCACCGCCGAGGTGTTCATCTGCACAAGGGGACGCTGGCAGATGCATTGGGGATTCGACCCGGAGCCGCTCAAGGCCGAGATCGGCGAGGGCGACATCTTCACCGTGCCGACCTGGATCTACCGCGGATTCCAGAGCCTGGGGCCGGATGACGCCTTCATGTTCACCGCGCTGGGACGCAACGATACCGGCGGCATCCTGTGGGGCCCGTGGACGCTCGAGGCGGCGCGTCAGCAAGGGGTGCACCTGACCGAGGACTACCGCATCGTCGACGAGCAGCAGGGCCAGCAGTGGAACGATGCGGACAAGCGCCTGCAGCCGATGACGCCGGCCGAGATCGACGCATTGCGCAAATGGACGCCGGAGCAGATGGCGCGGCGTTGTGTGCGATTCGCCGATCTGGACTGGTCGAGCGATGCCTTGCTCGACAGCGCGCTGCCGGGCTGCGGCGGCCAGTTGGCGCCGGTAATCGGTCTGGGCATGTCGCAGGACCGCAACCAGCTCGCGCCGGTGATGAACGCCCATGGCTTCTCGATCGAATGGTTGCGACTGCCGGCCGGTGGCAGTATGTCGCGTCACCAGTTGGCGGACAAGCAGGTGCTGGTGGTCTACCGGGGTCAGCTCGACATCGTCGTGGACGGTGCGGCGGCGCCGGTCACGATTGCTGCCAAGGGCGGCGAGCAAGGCTGGGACAGCTATGCGATGCCGGCCGATGCCTGGCGCAGTTATCGCAACATCGGTGCGCAGGAGGCGGTGGTGCTGGTGATGACGCCGGGCGACCATCGCAAGGATCTGGTCTGGGACGATGCGGTGGTGCAGGCTGCGGGGCGGCTGGACCGCGCGATCGACGCAAATGGTTATGTGGCGCCCAAACATTTCGTCGACCGTTCGCAGCGTTGAACCGACACCCCGCAGCTGTGCGAACATCGTGCGCCGAATCCGGAGCCTGATCCTGACTCGGCGCCATGGCCGGTTCCGGCTACCGGTATTCTCCGAGCCGGAGCTGCCGGGCCTGCCGCCGCGACCGAAGGCGCGTCC
>JBFJZP010000869.1:0-1527 GCA_041622095.1 Burkholderiaceae bacterium
ATGCGCCGGCCAGCCGCGGCGTTGTCGTCTACCACGACGACCACAGCCTGGCCGGTGTCGAGCAGATGCTGCGCAACCCGGCCTGTGTACTGGTCGACACCGAATGGATTGCCCGCGCGCCAGCGCGTTTTCTCAGCGCCGGCATCGGCGACGCGGTTGCCAAGAAATTCGAGGCCGATGCCTGCTAAACCACCTTGCGCGCCCATGGTCCGGCGGCGATGCGTGCCTGCGCAGCCAAGAGGCCGGACGCGGCACTCGAGGCGGTCGTCGAAACCTGCGTGCTGATGAATGCGCTGGCGTTCGAGAACGGCGGCTTGTCGCTGGCCCATGCGAGGGCGCTGGCCCATGCGATGGCGCTGGGCCTGCCCCAGGCGCGGGGTGTGGCGCAGCGCCTGCATGGCGAACATGTGGCGTATGGATTGCTGGTGCAGTTCGCACTCGAAGGCCGCGACGATGCCGGCATTCTCGACATGGCCGCGTTCTACCGGTCGGTGGACCTGCCGGTGACGCTGGCCGAGCTGGGCATGCCGCAGCCCAGCGAACAGGAACTGGCCGCCATCGCCCGCGCCAACCTGGCCTCGCCGCGCCCGCCCAATACCACGGTGGCGCTCGACCTGCCGACGGTGGTGCAGGCGTTTCGCCGTGTCGAGACGCTGACCGCAAAGGCCTGAGACCGGCCGCCCGTCACTTGCGCCGGCTCAACCGGCCGGGCCTGCGCGACATTAGGATGGCATGGTTGCTTTCAGTCGGAAAAGGAAACAGGCTCATGCCTTCTCCCCGCTGCGTGCCGGGCGCGCAAGCTGGCGGCGCGAGCGCCGTCGAGCCACGCCATCCGGGTGCGGCGTGCGGGTATCGGTGGGCCAATGTCGGACGCGATCGGGTTGCGCTGCTCCGGCGCTTGCGCGCCGCATGCCTGGCCGTCCTGGTGTCCTGTCTGGCAGTCGCGACCGGCGCGCAGACACGTCCGCTGTGCAGCCAGATACCGCTGGTCGAACGTGCGCAGGCGCGTGAGCGTGGTGCCTGCGTCGATCCTCCGGCGGTGCAGCGCATCGATCCGTTGCCGCGCATCGTGCGTCCCCCGCTGCAGCCCATGCCCGGAGCGATCGTCGAGTCGCCCCGATCTCGGACCCCGCCACCGGTCGAACAACCCGCCCGTATCTGGGTTCCGAGCTTCGTCGGCGAGATCTACCCGAAGGCCCTGGAAGCATTGCAGGCCTTGCCCGGCGTGCGGGTGTCGGCCCGAACGCAAGCGTCGAGTCAACCCAAGGGTATCGTCGTCGACCAGAAACCGCAGTCGACGCATGTGCCTTTCGGCACCGGCGTCGGACTGTATGTGTCCGACGGCTCGCTGGTCGAGGTGCCACCATTGCGACGCATGCCGATCGCGCAGGCGCTCGACCTGCTGAAATCCCGCGACCTGGGCGGCAAGCCGGTGTACGCGCAGTCGACTGCACCCGCCGGAACCGTGATCGCGCAGAATCCGGCACCCGGCCGAGAGGTCAAGCGCGGCTCGACCGTCGCGATCAC